>DAOVTJ010000217.1 GCA_030633165.1 Thiomargarita sp.
GTTGCTCCAATTTGAATCGTATGTTGCCGTTCTCCATCGTTGTCATACAAGGAAATAGTGCCAACCATTGCTTCACGATAGCCTTCTTTACAAAGCAACATACAAGTTCCATCAACACCAATACTAATGTTTTTGACTGGTTCATTTAATTTCGGAGTAGTATAATGCCAATCTTCTTCTTTTGCACAGGCAACACTACCCACAGCTTCAGAAAGGTTTTGCAAATAAGAACGAGCGACCTTTCTACCATGATTATCTGCTAAATCGCGTTGAACATGGGTTGAGGGGAGGCTCGCATATTTGTCAGAGACTATTTTTGCAAAGCGAGGGGTTGAAGTGACCACTATTCGAGCGTTTTGTTCGAGGGGACAATAACATTTGCCTCCTTTGCTGCTTTGATAAACATGACGTGCTATTTCTACTTTTCCATAAGGCGTTTGGTAATTTTTGAGTTCTTGTCCTTTACTTGTCCATTTCTCAGAGCCAATCATAATGGGTGAACCATCTGTATCAAAGGATTGCAAGGCCTCTTGACTCGCTAAATTTCCAACATCATTGATGCCTTCCAAAATTGCCTCTTCTGATTTCAACATGGAATTGGTAAATTCAATCGTTACTTCTATCGTGACAGAATTATTTTGTGAAGCAATTATGTGAGCTGACATTTGTAAATACCTCTTGATGAAAGTTATGTCACACACTATACACTAGGAGTTACATGGTGTCAAGGTCACACCCCTTATTCACAGGTTTTTCCAAGTACTCGCTATCATGCTGTTGGTAAGGAAACTGGGCAAACAAATCATATTGAACGATTTAATTGTACATTAAGACAACGTATTTCCAGATTAGTCAGAAAAACACTCTCTTTTTCAAAAAAACTGGAAAACCATATTGGAGCTATTTGGTACTTTATTCATCATTATAATGCTACCTTGCCAATATAACACATCATTTACATTGCAGCACTAACAAATAATTTACTAACATTTTCTTTTTTGCATGTAAGAATAACTTAAATTATTATATTCCTGTTAGAATAAAACAGCCCTGGTTCATTACCCACTTATTGTTCTGAATTAAATTTCATTGAAATGCTCTGGCGTTTTATCAAATATTATTGGTTACCTTTTTCAGCTTATCGTTCGATAATCTGAGAAAGGAACTTGATAATATCTTGAAAAAAATTGGTTCAGATTTCAGAATTAATTTTGCTTCTTGATAATACATGGAAATTTGTGATTCAGTACTTATAACCTTTATTTTAGATTTCTGCTACAACGCAGTCGCCGATTATTAAAACATAATCAAAGAGGAATTGCAAACACTTTTTTAAGATATTTTTTGATGAAAAAAAATATTTTGAACAGAAGTGCTTGAAAAATAAAAGATTATATTTAAAACTTTATTGACATTAACTGAAAAAACGTGCAATGTGCGTTGTACACCCACATTGCATCACTTTTTTTAATACTCTTTAGGCAACTTTGCTAACTCTTCTGCCCAAAACACTGGACCATCTAAACACACGTAAGTGGAACCAATATTACACCGACCACATTTACCTAATCCACATTTCATACGATTTTCTAAAGTGGTGATTAACTGATTTTTCTTAAATCCCAGTCGATCCAAGGCTTCAAAGGTAAACTTAATCATAATCGGTGGTCCACAAATGATGGCTATTGCATTATCTGGGCTTGGTGCAAAATCATTTTCCAAAATATGGGGTACAAATCCGACATGTCCCTGCCATTCTGGTGTTTCACCGCCTGGATCCACCGTTTTTACCACCGTCACATTTGGCATTTGTTCCCATTCGTCGAGTTCTCGCTTATACACCAAATCTTCTACTGTGCGAGCACCATACACAATTGAAACATGACCAAAATCTTCTTGTTGATCTAATATATTCCAAATCACAGAACGTAGCGGAGGTAAGGCAATACCGCCACCGATAAAAATCAAATCTTTTCCTTTAAACTTGTCTAAAGGGAAAATATTGCCATAAGGACCTCTAAAACCAAGCGTATCTCCTTCATTTAATCCAAATAGTCCAGCAGTATTTTTGCCAACACTCCTAAAACAGCATTCTATATGATCCATGCGGGTTGGAGAGGAGGCAATGCAAAATGTGCTTTCGCCATGACCAAATGCGGAATATTCTGCAAATTGTCCCGCTTTAAAGCTAAATTTTTCTCGCATTTCTTCATCTTGGAATACGAGCTGAAAGGTTTTTATATCAGGTGTTTCTTGGATGACCTTATTAATAGTCATTAAGTGGGGTTGGTAGATATTCATTTTTTCAATTTTCTGTTAATTTATCTGAATCCAAATCGGATTCAGACAAAAAAATTATTCAAAATCAGGATCTTGTCGCAATGCATTGGGCACTGATGCTTTCAAATCGACTTCTCTCATGTATTCCGTAATATCCAAATTGACAGGACAATCACGAATACATCGCCCACAGCCCACACAGCCTTGGGCATTAAATTTGTCTTGGTAAATCTTAAATTTACAAGTAAAACGATTACGATATCGTTTATATTGTTTATCACGCGGATTATGCCCAGAAGCATGTAGGGTAAAGTGATCAAATTGGCATGAATCCCAAAATTTAACCCGATAGCCTTTACCACCACGATTTTCATCAACAATATCAAAGCAATGACAGGTGGGACACATAAAGGTACATGCACCGCATCCAATGCATTTTTCACCTAATCTTTCCCACATTTCATCATCAAAATTGCTTTGATCATCTAACCAATCTTTAATTAAATGACTATTGCGTATACGACTGATATTTTTATGCGCTTTTTTGCCAGCTGTTTCACGGGCTTCTTGATCGCCTTCGCCCTGAAATAATGGCGCTAAAATATTAGCGACTCTTTCACCAGCAGGCGTTTTTACCTCAACATGTATTTTGTCATCAGAAATTTCTGTTAAATGTAAATCTGAGCCGCGATCACTATCAGGCGCAAGTCCTACAGAGGTGCAAAAGCAACTTTGATCTCCAGTATGACAAGAATAGGTGACGATTGTGGTATTTTCTAATCGTTTTGTAAAAAACGGATCATCATAACCCGCATTATCTGATGAAAATACTGCATTTTGTGAAGCAATTGAAGCAGCATCACAGGGGCGCACACCAAAAATGACTGTTTCGGGATATTTATGATGTACATTACGTATAACAACCTTATTGTCTTTGTTTTCAAAGGCAAATAAGGGCTCATGTTTGACAAAGAGAAATTCTTTAACGCCATTCAGTGGTAATATACCTTCACCCACCTGATGATTATCGCCTGACTCCATTTCTGTTAGCATCAAAACATCAATAGCATCTGGACTGTCTAAACGAGGACGCAGTTTAGGCGCAATGACTCTTTTTTGACTTTGAATCAATAATTCAAGGCATTTACCAATGTCGCTTTTTTGAAGGGTTGCTGTTTTCATCTATTGGATAAAATCCTCGCTATCGTCTGTCTTGTAAGTAATCAGCGGTGGCTTTTCGGTTTGAGAATAGCCCGATTTGTATCCAAAACTGTCTTGAACCACGTCTTTAAGTCGCTGATTAAAGAGATCAACTTGTATATCCATTGGGCAAGCACGTGTACATTCGCCACAACCCGTACAACGTCCAACAAGATGCATCGCTCGTGTCAAATGCCAGCCAAAAACACCTTTGGTATGGGCAGCTTGATCAATCCAATTAGGTTGTGTTCTATCGGTGATACAGATATTACAAGAACAATGTGGACAAACTTCTCGACAAGCATAGCATTTAAAACAGCGATCAAATTCTTCGCGCCAATAATCAAATCGCTTATCATTTTTTAAACCCATTAAATTAAGCACTTGCGGTGCTGAAACTTTGTAGGGTGCTGAACGATCAACTTCTGGACGTTCACCAGGGAAAAAGTCGCAATCAGCTGGAATATGTACATCACATTCTGAACATTTTGTCGCTTGATTCCCGTCGTTTAGGCTGCCATCCCATTTGCTAAAATGAGAAATAACACCGTCACAAGGCACACCTATAATATACACTTCTTCACGTGTTAGCTGATTTTCAGCAATCAGTTGCGTGATCGCGCGTATATCACAACCTTTAGCAATGATACCCGTACGTTTCCATCCTTTTTGAGGATATTCATGACGTTTATTGAGATAAAGCGGTAATGA
>DAOVTJ010000061.1 GCA_030633165.1 Thiomargarita sp.
TAAGCTACCGGGAAATCCTTGCAATATCTCTGTCGCAGATACCAATGGTTCAACAGAAGAAGGTATCGCTTCTTGTAAGCTACCGGATAATCCTTGCAATATCTCTGTTGAGGATACCAAACTACAACTTTGCCAACCATCCATTGACATTGTTCTTAACAAAAATAATCTGGTGAAAGATGATCAAATTGTTATTAATATTAATATCAAAGGTCCTGATAACTCAGACTTATCATGTGAACAGAGCAAAGTTGTAAAAACAGTATGGGGAGTATTATGGGTTAAATTACCTGATAATTCTGTCATATCTCTTATTAAACCAACCGAGTTATTGCTAAAAGGTGAGATTATCCCACTCCTGTATGAATACACCTTCAACGGTATTGAGCCGGCTGGTTCGTATGAAATTGGTGGTAGGCTTCTGCATCCATCCAATGGCAATAAGATTAGTACAGATATTGAAGTTTTCACGTTTAATCCTGTAACTATTAACAATACCATCACCAATTAACATACTAAATAATATAATTAGTTTCTCGTTCCCAAACTCTGTTTGGGAATGCCTTCAACGACGCTCCGCGTCGTGTGCTTGGAAAACAGAACGCAGAGCGTCCGTGCTTCCCAAACGGAGTTTGGGAACCAGGCAGGGCGATTTATTAGGTAAATGTCGGGTTACGTTATCACGCGACGCTTGATAAGCTAACCCGACCTACCATACTGATGTTACGCACTATGTTTCCAAGATGTTTAAGCCATTTTTTCAAAAAATCGGATTTCTAAGCTCGAATAGAATCGCTTTGCGTAACATCAGTTATTAATTTTCACCGTTTTATGAGGAGTAAAAATTGAAAAAATTACTAACCGTGTTTTTACTGATGTATTCATCAATTGTTTTTTCAGAACCTGATGTGATAGTTGATAGTGAAGATAATTTGAATATTAGTATTAACCAAACTGAAGTAAAACAAGGTTCTCAAAAAACAGAGGAAGACATTCTTCTAAAAATTGATTTACCTGAATATGAGGAGCCATATATTCCTATTGATAGCTCATTTAGAACTAGACTGATTACCGGTATGTTATATTCGAGTCATACGTCTCCTTACGTATCTGCAAAAATTAGTGATAATAGCCCTTTTTATGGTATAGGTTTATCTACCACTTTTGCTAATATTCCAATTATTGGTAATTTTTCTCTTGATGGATATGCACAACATACTGATAAAGGCATATTTAGCTTGTTTGAAAAATCCGAACTGACAGATAGAGATTCAAGTTTTTACCGCACTGACTATGCAATTACACTTGGTCATAAAATTGAAAAAATGACCAATTGGATACCTTGGATACCTTCAGAGAGTGAACTTTCTGTGTTTATGGGTTATAAATGGGGGGAAACAAGTATTGATAATGTAGAAATAAAACTAGGAGAACAACAAAGGATTACTAAGACCCATATTGATTTAGATACAAAAGGTTTTTTTGCAGGACTTGGTTATGTATTTCCTTTAGATGTAAGAAGAAATAAAAAATTGGGTTTTTATTACTCATACGGAAGATTAACTGGAGATTATCATTATACTTATAATATTAACGCTATTTCAGATGATAATATTCTTTCTCCTATTCTTTCTGATCAACAAAATGACATTACTCTAGAAGATGAAAAGGCGGAATCTCATAAATTTGGTATTTATTTTAACGGAATTATTACCAGAGTTAGTGGTTTAGGTGGCAAATTAACTTATGGAATTTCATTGGATAGGTATCAATATATCATTGGTTCAGCTCTTGATCGTACAGGTGAAAAACAAGTACCTATTGAAGAAGAAGTTTATAGCGTTAATGTTTCTATAAACTGGACTTTTGATTAATACCACTTAACCAACGGATAACATAACAATGCGAAATATTACTTTATTTTTATTATGTTTCTTTGTATTTCAAGGGAACATTCATTTGAAAGCTGAAGAATTACTAGAAGAACAGCGAACAGCTGTGATCATTGGTAATTACAAGTATATGGGACATTCACCACAGTTCAAAGATGAGAATGATGACAGCTTTAAAGGTAGAGAATGTGAACCTGAGTATCAGTATAAAAGTAAACCACCGGATAACTCTCTTAGCGACCTTCCTAATGTCCTCAATGATGCTTGTGATATGAGAAAAACATTAAAGGAACTGGGATTTAGAGTTAGACTGTTATTAAATGCAAACAAACAAAAGATGTATTCTGCGATTTATTATCTCTTCAACAAGGAGGAACAAAAAGCCAAAAGAAATGTCAATTTGCTTTATTTTGCAGGTCATGGTTCTGATCAAGGCACTGATCAAGGCGGAGATTATTATTTGATGTCAAGTACAGATAAGCCAGCATGTACTAATGATGTATGTTCTTACGACAAGGTGGCAATAAAACATCGTACAATTGATAAAATGATAAGAAGCATGATGGAGTCTTCTCCTAATAAAGGTGAAAGTGAAGATAAAAAAAACGAAGGAAATCAAGAAGACATCAGAGGTGACAAACCAGATGTTTCTTTCAAAAATGAATTAAAAAAATATATCAATTTTGTCATTATTGATGCTTGCCGTGATGGAAATAAACAAACTAATCAAAATGCAGAGCCAAATCCTCCCAGACAACCACCTAGTCATACTTTTTTTGCTTTTGCAACGACATTAGATAAATCATCCAGTGATGGCGACGAGGATGATAAAAACGGTCTTTACACAAAACACTTGTTAAAGTTTATTTCTACACCGGGATTACCTGTTGCTGAAATGTTTACACAAGTCAATTCATCTGTGGAAGAAGAAACTACCATGCTTAATAAAAAAGCAAGTAAGGAAAAAGAAGAGAATTTAGCTCAATGTAAAAAAGAATGTGAGTTTGAGGAAAAGGTAAGAACTAAGATTAAGAGAATTTGCAAAGAAAAAAACCTTCAACAAAAAGTTTGTGAAGAAAAGATACGTGAAAAGTGTGAAATACGTGAAGAGTGTCAAAAAAAAGAACCTAAGAAATGTAGAAAATATCATATCTGTGATGAAGTATATAATGTACCAGAAATACAAAAACCACTTTTTATTGCTGGAGAAATGGGAAATGAGACTCATTTTGTTTTCAAAAGGGAGTCTATTGATCAAGTTCCTCATTGGTAGTTGCCCACCAACATGACAGGCGAAAGGGTAAAACCTTAAAACACCCCTTCTTCAAATTAAAGCCTCAAGTCGTTTGACTTGGGGCTTTTTTTTGATAAATTAATGGGTTTTATTTGCACGGTATAACAGGGTTTGAAATTCCACTCTCGTTTGACACTGAACTGTTATCAATAGTAGAAAAATGGTGGGTTTCCACTTCGTTCCTACCCACCCTACTTTACTACTTTACTCATGTTGAAAAATGGTGGGTTTCCACTTCGTTCCTACCCACCCTACTTGACTACTTGACTCATGTAGCCATGTAGGGTGGGCAAGGTTGGTGCAGCGGCGTTAAAACATCATTTACCCGATATGTTCCTGATGTGATATGCCGATGCACACAAAACATATATGCAACGGCCTACCCAACTGACCGTTTTTTGAAACCGGTCAGTTCTTGTTCATCAACGTGTGCCGTTGCACCAACAGGACGTTGCCCACCCTACCTGACTATGGTTGTAGGCGAACCTGTTCGCCATGGCTTAAGTAGTGAAGCAGTTGAAATTTCCTCGTCGTCACCATCATAAAATGCGGAGCGTGTTTCGCTTTGTGTACATAAGCTACGCTGCCTGCAAAACAAATATTAAGCTATGAGGATACAAATGTTCACTCACGTTATTTGTAACCTGATAAGGCTCATCAAGCTGAGGTTTTTGTTCCAATAGCTTCTCAATATTTAAACCACTTGCTTTTATCAAACGAAAGTATTCTTCTAAGGTTCGATAATAATTATACCTTGTAACCTCCTCCCATGTTTCATAATGTAAACCAGAGGCAAAATAATCAAAATTAGCATATTTGATCATTTTTCTAATCGGATGTGGCACAACAACAATCATGGTTCCGTCTGGCTTTAAAATGCGTTTTAATTCCAGTAGGACTGTCGTCAAATCCTCTTTATACATGATTGACATAATAGAAATAATGCCATCGAACGTCATATTTTCAAAGGAAGTTTCTGCATAATCCATTACCAGAAAATCCATTCCCAATTCCGAGTATTTATTTTTCGCAAGGCTTATAAACTCACTGGAGCTATCTATGCCAACCACCTCAGCCCCGTTTTTTGAAAACGACACGCATTCTGTGCCATCACCACAACCGATGCTCAATATTTTTTTGTTGGTAACCGGAGTTAATAAACGATATACGAGTTTTCTGGTTTCTAGCAGATTTTTATTAGCATTAGCTTGTTCTGCATAGCATAAAGCTTGTTGATCGTATAATTGTTGTGCTTGTTTAAATTCATCCATAATAATTATAAAACATTGGTTTTTATTGACGGTGCGGATTCCTCTCTTTTTATTTGGGAACTTCTCAAGTTCAATTTTTTTGCGGGATCATAAAATAAAGGAAACATTGCACTACTTGTTCCACTCAATAATGCGAATAGACTCAAAAAAACCGTACTGCCAAAGCCTAGCCCCAGTAAATAGGCTCCCCCTATTCCAACAAAAGTGGGGGTGACTACCAAAGCAAGCGTGACATCCATATTGCGGTTATAAGTTTTGGCAATATCGAATAGCAAATTCAAGTGTTGTAGCCCTTTATCCAGCAAAATAATTTGGGCCGAATCTGTAGCAACCGTTGAAGCCCCACGCAGAGAAATAGAAACCTGAGATTTTTTCAAGGCAATGGCATCATTAATCCCGTCACCAATATAACAAATAAATTGACCTTCTTGTTGTAACTGTTCAATGATATTAGCCTTGTTTTCGGGAAGCGTTTCGGCAAAGTAATGATCAATCCCCAGCGTTTTAGCAAGCTGACGAGTTGGCATTTCATGATCACCAGAAATAATATAAGTCGCCTTAATCTGCGGAAGTTGACGCAATTGTTGAATTACCGCTTTGGCTTCTGGACGAATTGTCGGTAGTAACTCAATTGCACCGATTAATTGCTCGTTCACTGCGACCATTATCAATGAATGACCTTCTTGATAGCAAACTTTTTCAACTTCCTGAAGCGTTGATGGAATGGGGATATTGACCATTTCCATAAATCGTTTGCTACCGACACGCACAGTTTTACCTTCTACTTGAACAGTCAGACCATATCCAATTTGATACTCGGTTTCATCAATAGTTGGAATCAGTAACTCTCGCTTCTCCGCTTCTTGAATAATCGCTTTGGCAATGGGATGAGTTTGTTTATATTCAGCAGCAACCGCATAGCGTAAAACATCATTCTCACTATAATCAGTACTGGAATGAATGAAACCAACAGTAGGTTGATCTTCTGTCAACGTGCCCGTTTTATCAAAAATAATCGTATCCACTTGTTCAAGCCATTCTAATGCGCGTCCATCTTTGATAAGAATACCATTCTTAGAAGCAATATTGAGGTAATTTAATATACTAAGTGACGCAATCATCCGCATTTTATTGGTAAAATGAGAACCTAAAACCGCCATGGCACCTGAGATTCCCAAAATGGGGAAAGCAATTCCTCCAGCTATTAATGTGGGAAGAGCGGTTTGATCAGCTAATCTTTCAGCCCGTAACTCTTTTGCAGATTTAAAGTCAACCATATTATTTAAAACCTGCCCCACTTTAGCCACTGTTGTTTCTTCGCCGGCCTTTTCAACTCGAATACAAATCTGTCCGGTTAGGACGGTGGTCGAGGCAAAGACTTCATCCCCAATACATTTATCAACGGGTCTGGCTTCACCAGTCAGAATCTGTTGATCAACACTTGCGATTCTGCTGCTAACAATACCATCCGCTGGGATAACCTCACCGGCATGAACAACCACAATATCCCCAACCTTGATCTCTTGGAAAGGAATATGTAGTTCAACGTCATCGACAATGATCCACACAGATTTGGGTATTTGTTGGAAAACATCAACTAAATTGCTGTGAGAATATTCGTGAACCTTGATTATAAATTTTTGTGCTATGCTATATGTAAATATTGCAAACAAGCCTAAAAAATAAAAGCCAAATAAAATACAGCCCAAAATGGTTACAAAATTCAGTATATCTGCCCCAATTATGCCTTGTTTAAGTTTATCAGTCGTTTTTTGCAATACTGGTCCCAATGTGTACAAAATGACCGGAATAGCCAAAAATTGTATTGGCGGAAAAAACGGAGAAACCGCAATCATCACACCAAGAAAGACACCAGTAAGAACAATATTACGATTTAGGATTTGTTTATTACGGTTATTCGTTTGTTGGGTTATATCGACTAATGTTTTGTTCTGTTTAGAAACTGGGGATTTAGAGATTACGTTTTCTCTTTTAACTAATTGTTGTTTTATTTTGAAGCGTTGCTGATAAATTTTTTTACCACCATATACAATGCCTCCTACTACAATCATTGTCGTCAAGAACATTATGAATCTTCTCATTTGTTATGGTGGGCAACAACTGCCCAGCAAAATATTCTTTGATACGATGGGTGTAATAATTAATTACCCACCCTAGCCTTTTCTTTATATAGATAGCTTTCGTCTATTTCTACAGGGTTGAAAAGTTAATTCCTATCAGAACGCAATCTAGGCTGGCTTTGCCTTCTTGACAGAAAGTATTTCCATACAATTATAGTACCATACCCATCCCTGCTCAGGATCAGGGTCTTTTGTGAAACGCATCTCCTCCAATACCCGCTTGTCAAGTTTCAGGATGGCATCCTTCATCCGCTCTTTGGGTTCGTTGTTTCCCTCTCCGAACCAAGTATTCAACCATTTTGTTACGCCTCTATAGGTCTTGTAATTAAAAGGACGGATGGAAATAATTTCAAATCCGGCACGGTTCAGCATATGAACAAGTTCCAGATAGGTGTAAAGACGGTCATAGGGTTCTTTGAGATGGTTTATAATAGACCACTGGGACCTGACAAAATCAGAATACACCACCTCTGATATCTCAAATTTACCACCGGGTTTAAGTACTCTGTTAATTTCAGAGAGTGCTTTCACTGGTTCGGAAAAATGATGAATGGCAAGTCGACAGATAACGATATCAAAAAAATCATCAGGAAATTCAAGACCATCAGCAGTTCCGATCTTGAATTCAATATTGCCAATACCCTTCTCTGTTGCCATCTTCTGTGCTTTTGCCAGATATTTTGGATTAATATCTATGCCATGGATCGTTTTCACATGATCCGCCAGGGCAAACGCCGCATCTCCCATCGCGGTGCCAATATCCAAAAGGACATCTGTTTTGCGTGGCTGAATAAACTCTGCCATGTTGCTGAGCATTTCCTCTTTATTAGCCTGTATGGCCAATTCAGGGTATTTTATAGAAGTTTTTAATTCTTCCATCTTACAACATACCTCTTAATGTTTCAGTTAAACTTTCTAAATCGTAGAATATATGATTCTACCATTACAACTACAAAATTGATTTAAATATCTGATGTTACGCACTCAACTTCTGGTAATGAAGAACACAAACGGCAATTGATGCTGGATTCAGGCGGTTTACTTCAATTCGTCAAAATACCACATAGTTTTTATGAGCATAAGCATCAATGCGTGATGTTTTGTGCGCTTACATAACCCTGATAAGAATCAAGGTGCGTAACATCAGTTAAATATAAAAATAGTGCAGTACTTAGAGACTAAAATAATTCTTACCTCAGATAAAAACTCAGTCATTCTTGGTTGAAGAGGGGAAAAACCGTTCCCGACATTCAGCAATAATCTTTTCCCAAATCTTATCTCCCTTTGGTGTTAACTGCTCTGCTAACTCAATTTCAGGCCATCTTTTCTCTTCTAAAAGCAAATATGGTACAAAACAACGTCGCACACCTTCAATGGCTTCCTTAGAAAACTGTGGCATATTAAGCACACTCATTCCAATAATAGAGCTGGCAATGAGGTTAGAATCTATATATCCCATATTTTCCGCTAAATCCCGTAATGGTGTGCCATGAAAAGGGGAAAAAGTGAACATATTTCGATCCATTGTTGGAATTTGTTTACTTAAACGTATTGTATCAAACGCCAGTTCGCGGGTTTCTGTAGGAAGTCCAATAATGTTGTCCACATAAAATTTGATGTCGTAATCGGCCAACCGGTGAACTGAATCCATGATCACTTTGTTACTAATCTTCCGACCTAAAATTTTTTCTCTGAACTGCGGGTTACCATGTTCAATACCCAACGTGATCGAATTAAGCCCCATTTTTTTAAGGATTTGTACCCGTTTTTCGGATAATGTTTCAGGTCGAGTTTGGCACCAAAAAGGCAAGCCAATTTCACTGATATACATTTCAGCCAATTCTTCAAGATATTGATTTGATAAAGCCAAGAAAGTATTAGCCCAAAAAAATAAGTATTCAGCTTGTCCCTCATTTTTATAAAACAGCAGATCACGCCGAAGACTTTCTATTGATTTGAGCCTAGAAAACTGTAAATTTTCTTTTTTATAGAGCCTTTCTTGGGCTGGCGAATTACAATAAGTACATTTATATGGACAACCTCTATGAGTTTCTACCGGAATGGTTCTGTAAATTTTACCAGCAAAAGGACGATAATAACGCGATTCATCAAATATCTCTAAATCCAGTAAAGGTAAATGATCAATATCGGTTAGGCTGGTCATTTTATTTTTAATAACAACGCCATCTTGTTTTACCCAAAGATTGGGTATGTCAGTATAACTTTGCCCCTTATCAATTCTTTTACAAAGTTCTTGTAAAGGATATTCGCCTTCTCCCAAACAAATTATATCAATTTCAGGAGGTTGAATCGCTTTATTCGGTGCAAAGGTGGCAAATAAACCACCTAGAATGGTTTTCGCTTTGCCTTTCGTGCGTAAATTCCGCAACAGCTTCATGGCATACGGGAACAAGTCTTCTGTTGCTGAACACGCGATTAAATCGGGCTCATAAGCGGCCACTTCTTTGTTAAATTCTTCATACACGTTAGTCGTATATAATGGCACTTGTTTCTTAGCCTTTTGATAAGGCTGAACTTGTAAAGTGGCTGCCTTATATTTGTCATGATTAACTATCCCATCCTCTGGGAATTCCCAATAAGTGGTATCAAAAAGCCTCACTTCATGGTTATCTTGTTTCAATAAGGCCGAAAATATAGCCACTGCCGTGGGCATGACATACATGCCCCTAAGATTTGGGTAGAGAAGTAATACTTTCATTAATTATCCTGTTATAGTATCCAATCAGGTTCCAAAGCACGGCGATAATAATCACGTCGTCCGCTTTCGTTCCGTACCATTGGTAATTTAGGTTTATCCAAAAAAGTTTTGATTATCTTTTCAGGACATTCAGAACGCTCATTATCTTGACTAATGCTAATATAGCCATAAGGTTCCAATCTTTGCACAAGCGTCTCTGCAAATTGGATGATTTCTTCGGTATTGATGTTTTTATATTCGACAATCTGGCCTAACTGGTTAGGATCGCAATAATCTTTTTCCAATAATGTCTCCCAGTTTTGAATCTTAAACCGAATGCCAAACTGTTCTGGATTGTTACCCATTTTGGAACCGGGATACGGAATACAGAGGCTGGCTACAATCTGGCTCGGTTGAATAGCTTCCATTAAATCAATGCTTGAGAGATGATCTTGATATGTCGCACCCGGTAAACCAATCATCAGGTTACAGCGAATCCCAATTTTTGCTTCCTTTACCCGGCTAATAACCGGCATAATTTTGTTAATTTTAAGACCTTTTCTGGAATTTTTCAACGTTTTTTGATCCGCAGATTCGATCCCGAAAGCGACTATTTTACATCCGGCTTGATACATCCAGTCGAACATAAGCCAATGTTTTGATGGCACATCACTTCTAGAATTAACAGACCAGTTGCAAATGAGTTGACGCGCCATTATTTCGCGACAGAGTGCAATAACCCAGTCCGGATCATAAGTGAAAATATCATCACCAAAATGAATGGCCTTATGTCCTTCAACTTTGACAATGTACTCAAGTTCATCTACAACCGCTTTAGGCTCTCGTGCCTTATAACCAGTGCCTGAAGAGGTACAAAAAACACAATTAAACAGGCAACCTTTTGAGCCTATCAAGAAACCATGTGAATAATGACGATGGTATTTTTGAGGTATCAAGTGACGTGCCAGAGCGTAACTATTGGCTTCTAAAGAATTAGCTATGCCCGTATCTATATAATCTCCATTACTGTCTTTAAAAAAGTAGCCCGATGATTGTACCCGTTTTGGATTCACGAAAGGATATTTCAAACTCAGATTATCCAAAAAATCAGATAGCGTATCCTCAACGTTGCCTCGGAAGACGATATCAAACCCGGTTTCAATACATTCCTTTGGTTTAGATGTTGGATATTTTCCAGCAGCAATCAGAATATATCCCTTATGCTTGAACTGATGGGCAATACGGTATGAAGCTGCTAAACACCTCATAGCAAATAATACTCCAATGACATCGGGAGAAAATTCAGATATGACAGTATCTAAGCATTGTTCATCCACATTTTGATCGGTGATTTGAACTTCATGTTGATTTTCTATGGCAGCCGCAAGATGAAGGCATTCCATAGGGGATTGAAGATAATATGGAGAGGTATCTGGTTCTGAATAGATAAGTAATACTCGCATTGTTTGCCTTATTATTTTTCATCTCGTCCTTAACAATAAATCCTAAAATTTCACCAGTATCCTTTGGACACGAATAATTAAGAAGAACGAAATTTAGCATAGCAATACGAAGTATCGCTATACTCACTCTACGATTAATCATTAATTCATCAATTAACCAAAAACGATGCTGGTTAGAATCTCAAAATGTTATAGGTGATCTTAATGAAACTCGATCATCAAGTTTTCTCGTTTTCGAGGTTTTTGTTTTTTGAAGCACTCGAAACCAAACACTAACTACAAGGATTATATATAAGAAAGGATTGGATCGATGCTCGTTTTTTAATCCATTCGAGGTTCAAGTTTTTTGAAGAAAAACTTGAACCTCGAATCTTATATACAATCCTTGTAGTTAACTGTTGTCAGACGAAAAACTTGATGATCGAGTGAAAGTTAAATCATCACATTATATGGGTAAAAATTAGAACATAAATAATAATAAAATGCAAACTTTGTTAATCCCTGGATTATTTTACGAGATTAACAGTTGCTCACTACCTATAGATGATTGCAAATGAAAAGGTACTTTTAGAAAAATCATAGGTTATAATAATTGGTTTGCCTAAAAGTCACGTAAAAATAGCATGAAATACATACGGGGAAAACCCTTATATCCGGGGGGAAAGCGGGCAATTGTCAGCGTAAAAGGGTATTTTGACCGCAATAAAAAGGAATTGGGTTTGACTGAATCGAGCGTCCAACTTACAGCAGATGCTTTAGAAATAGGGGTATCGACTGTAAAGAGAGTTATGGCAGATTATCGACGATATCCTCTGTTATTAGATAAACCACCCAAACCAAAGGGGCATCCAAACTATGCTATTGACTGTTCATAAGAAGAAGTTGTTCGCCATTTTATTCGTAACGCCAATCAGAATGGTCAATACATAACAATATCAAGCATTTCTGAATTGATTAGACATCTTTCCTAAATAGCATAATAAAATCCGACTGTGTTAAAATATTCAATTTCTCAACCGAAAAATGAGATATCATGAAAAAATACCAAGAAATCGAAACAGAGACACCTGAAAAGTTTAAACGAATGACCGGATTATCGCACGACCACTTCCAATGTTTATGTGACAAAACAGAAACTTATATTGAGGAAGAGAAAAAACGTAATCCACTGAAACAACGTGGTGTAAAAAAGTCTAAACTTTCCTTAGCAGATTGTGTATTACTAACAATTTTCGAGGTTCAAGTTTTTTTTCAAAAAACTTGAACCTCGAAAACTACCTTCGCCATTATCCAACTTTTCTAAATTTAGCCGATGTTTTTGGTATAA
>DAOVTJ010000208.1 GCA_030633165.1 Thiomargarita sp.
AAAGCAATTAACCATTGCTTATCAGCCTGTGCTTTTCGTGCTTCTTTTGCTAAACGGTTTAATGTTGCTTTTTTTAAGTGAATATGAACAGTAGGAAAAATGGTAGCAATAAAACGTTTGTTATGGGATTGTAGAAAACGGATTAAGGGCAACCAATAGTTATATAAATCTTTCTGGGCATCATTTTTTAAAGGCGGTGTATTGCCTAATACGCTAACAAAATATTCAAATAATGCTTGGGGAGAGTCAAAATGTGATGCGGCTTCTAAATATGCGGCTTCATTGAGGCGATAAACTCGTGCCGCACGATATTGGAGTGCGATATGCAAGGGTTCTGTCCCTTGCCAAATTTTAATTTGCTGTACATTGGGCGGTAAAGCTAAAGTCAAAGTAGAAGCTTCAATAAGAGAACCAGGCGTCTGGTGTCTCGAAATTAAGGTATTCTCATCTATATTATGTATTTCTGTCAGTATTTTTAATGCTATCTCTCCTTGGGCATGATGATAATAATATTTTGGTACTTCAAGAACATTAGGGTCTACTTGCAAACGTTTTGGAGATTCATCATCAAATTGCACAAATAATATTTGTTGTTTAGTGTGTTGTTTTACAATAATACGTAAGACACTAGGCACAGTACGCAAAGGTAATTTATAGATTTTCTGTTTTGTACCCGTCTGTGTAAAATAAGCACTTGCTACTCGTTTTAAATAAGCCTCAAGATGTTGCTCTGCGCTAATAAACGGATATTTTTCTAAACTTGGATCACGTAATTGATAAGTAATAAAGTGATGAAATATTTGTGATTCATTATCTGGCTTATGCCAAGGGAGTAAATTGCGATAAAAACTATGTCGTCCCAAAAGATTTTTGGCAAGTTTGCGAATTCTAGGATCATAAAGTCGTCGTTTAGCCACTTCAAATACAGACATTGCTCCCAATAATCCCCCTTCACGGTGACTATTATCCCTTATTAATTGTAAAGCGTTTAATTTTATATCTTCCAGTGTCTCAAAATCCCTTCTTGATAATATTGGTTGATTAAGCTTTGGAAAAAGATAAGAGGAGTCTGCAACAGGTTTTTGAAGACGGGCATATAAATTTGCATGACTTGTGATTTGCAATTCATGTTCACCATCTGGAATGGTGATAACAGTCATTTCTGTTCGTCCCAATACCACTGGTATTCCATGAATATTAATGGATTGTTTATCAACAGTCGTTTCAAATTTTAAAAGCGGCTGCTGATTTTCATCCAAACGGATAGAGATATGATAAGGTTGTAATAAGGCAGATTCTGTTTTGGGGTAAATAAAGCGATTTTCTAGGAAAACTTGTGTTGGTCCTTGTACTTTTAAAATCACTGGAGAATGTTTTTCAAGATACCAATAATTTTCTTCATGCAATGAAAAATCGAACTGCAAGCTCTGTTTATCTGTAGAAAGAGGAATATCTTGATATTGAGAATGGAATTGATAATAATTCTTATGAATTGAGGTGAATAAAGCCATTGTCACCGCTTCTTCTTGATGTTCTGCAAGCCTAATGCGGACTAACCTGTGTTTTTTCAAGTCTGGTATGAGCAAAAGAGATTTACCATCCTCAGCAGGATAGGTAGGCATGTCAACATATAAACCTGTGCCATTAGATATAGCTATTGTTAGTGCATCAACAGGAAAAGCCTTTTCTGGATATCGAATACGCAACCATGCACCCTCTGCCAACCATATTGTCACAAAATCATTAGGTTCTTCGAGTTTAACTTGGTAAATTCCCTGATTAACATTAGGATATTTCCCTTCCACCCAAAACGGCGGAGCTTTGATATTATCCCAGTGCAGGGGAAATTTATCGGGTTGTGACAAGCTAATTTGAATCGCATAGCTTGAAATGGACAATAAATATAGCCCAAATATTAATAAAGGTTTACACCAAGATAAGTACACTGTATTTTTTACTCAATGGTTGGGCATTTGCAAACAATGATTTAATATATCCCGTTTTTGTCGATTATGACGAAGTACTTTACGCAATGGTTTGCTCATTTCAATGTGAAAAAAATGATAGAATTCACGCTTTCGCAAATCTTTAGCATTGCTATTGGTAGTTCCACCTAATTCATTGATTTCAAAAGGATAGAGACGTATTTCAAATTCTATTAATTGAGATTTCAAACAGTGGCTACTATTTAAAAGGGGCACCGATGGCGTTTTGGTTGTACCACTGATAATGAGATCTGTATTTTGTCCTTTTTTGCTTTTACGTTTTTTTTTGGCAAAACCATGTAATTGAACAATTAACCCCGTTGGGTATTGTTGCGCAAAGGCTCGTCCAAAGGCTTGAAAAATCGTATTTTCAAGATGCGCCATATCAGCAACATCACGGGGGACAGTATTCCAGGCAGCAGCAACATAATTGCTTTCTTGCATTAACTTGCGGGCAATTTCTCCTGTATATAAATCTGTATAACTATGCGGTGCTTGTAAGGCAATAGCTTGACTGTTCTTATGTCGAAAGATGTAAAATCCTTGCCCAGTACCTTTATTGTCTTGCACTATTGTAAATTTTGTGTCCATTCGCATGGTAAAACCTTGTATTTGCCATGCTTTTTGTAAAGCAACAGTTTTTTCACCTTTTAAAGTGCGTATAAATAAAATATCTGCCTTGTACAATTCAATCTCACTAGGGGCAAGGTATTCTCCCCCCTTAGCAAAGGCGAGTGTATTTTTTAGATAAATGGTCTCAGTTTTAATCTCATTTTGACATGAAATGATGAGAATCCCACAGATAATAACTAATTGATAATTAAAATAGCATTTCATAAGCTTGAGTATATTGAAAAAATTTACGGATTTCTTCTAAACCTGCTGTCATTTTACTAAAAGTGAGATATGCGCCTAAAGATTTTTGAGGTATTAATTCAATCTGATATTGTCCAGGAGGCAAATCATTTTGTAATGGTATCACAAAAAATCGCCCCCCATCTACAAAATCTTGGCGAGTATTCAAGACCATAATTCGCCCTTCATCAGCAGGACGTAAATCATAATGGCGTTGACGAAAAGTCCAGCTTGTATGTATATCATCCGTTTTGACCATAGTATTCAATTTTATTTTTACTTGTAAACGTTCTTGTGTTCCTTGTGGCAAATATACACGGACAGATATCAATTCTTTATCTTTACTCCGTTTTTCATAATTAAATCGCAGTCCCTTTGAATTAAAACGATACACTAAACGTTTCATATAAATCTTTTTGCCGTTTTTCGGTTTTGCAGAATTGATAAAAAATTGCCCCGAACCACTGACTTTTAAAATCAGTGTATGTGTTTTTGTTGTTAGTTTAGGCAGTCTCAATTCACCACGTTTGCCCGTAAGATACCCCTCATAGTATAACTTGTTATCTAATAAAATCTGTACCTTAACTGGATCTTTTTGAGAACGTAAATAAATAAAATTGGGTTGTATCATCCTTTTAGGATTCACAAATTGTAATCTGATAGGACGGTTTTGGATGATTTCCTGATAAAATGCCCCTAAAGCTTGCATACGTATTGGTAATTGGCTATCTCTAGGTGTTAATATATAACGTGATTGATATTTCCCGATTGGGCGATAATTTTCCCAGGTATAGCGTCCTGCCAGAATTTCTATATTTTCCTCATCACGCGGGGGATGGCGTTGAATCATAATGAGTGGAATACGATTTTGTTGAAATAATGCCTCATAATTTTTGGGACGTAATCTAAACCATTTGGGGTGTCGCTTGCTTTTATCAGGTGTATAGTAGTAATCTTCAGGAATACGAATTTTCTGCAACATATCCATCGGACGATTATAAATCGCCAATAAGATAGGACAAGGACTCGTTACGCGTAGCGTGACAATTTTGGGTGAAAGAGAAAGATAATAACTATCAATATCGGAAACCTCAAATTGTCCCCACCAGTGTTGTGTTGTTCTATCATAAAAAGAACGAGACTGTGTTAAGGGCATTATACCTTTCTTTTGACTATATCCCTTTGCATCTAATAAAGTATAAGTGGCTGCACAATTCCCAACAGCTTGAGAGGATTCTAATAATCGTCGGATATTAACACGCACAGGTGTGACTTGTTGATAGCTATGGTTAATTTCAAATTCCACAGGGCTATCTTTTTGTACCAGCGTAGCAGTTGAATGGATGGGAGAAGGCGTATTTTCTAATAGCGTATCATCTTTTTTCAAGAAAGCCCGTATTATCACTGGCTGAGAAGTTCTTATTTCCAGTAATCCTCCTGCAAAATCATGTTCAAAATATTTTTCATTTCCATCCCAAATAAACGTTTGTTCAGTACGATCTGTTGATCGTTGCCCATACCATTTAATTGTTATTATTATTGGTGCCTTAGATGACAGTGGAAGAGCATCGCTAAAACGTAAATGTACTCGCCCCCCATTTTCCAATAGTGGAATCGTGCCCCAATGTAAGGCATCAACGAATAACCCATAATTTTGTACTGGGAGATTAATGAGATTTCCTTCGATTTGTCGGTGAATATAAATATCTCTCGGCTGATAGCCAATACCTGCTATACCACTAGGTCCTATGACTGACAATGTTTCTAGCAATAAAATGAGTAACCCTTG
>DAOVTJ010000005.1 GCA_030633165.1 Thiomargarita sp.
ATTCCCAATTTGCATAGCAAAACGACTGATGGCGGCGTTATCTGGTAGGATAATCTGAAAACGCCCTTCACGTTGTCGGTTTTCAGGATTATAAAAAACCATTTCTAGTTCGGTGAAAGCTAAAAAACCATCAAGTACGATACGGGCTTGCAATTTTTGCAATTCCAAACCTGTTCCATCAGAAGCAGTGAGTGAAATATGGCTATCTATGGCAAACAGTGTTTGAGTCCAAAGGATTGTGATAAATGCAATGATTTTTTTCATTTTCATGTCCTATAACTTATCTGGTGTTTTTCCAGACGGATTAGTAAAACTATCATTCAATTGTTCTACATATTCATTGACATTACTTAAAACATCACTAATATTTTGGCGCATTTTTTTACCCCAACCAATAGGTTCATTGATAAAAAATATGAAAAGCGCACGCCAAGAATTTGTATTTTTACGGAAAGCCCGTATGATACCGTCACGTGTAAATTCATTATCAATTTTAAGGTGTTTGATAATTTTATTGCTGATCATTTTGGTAATTTTGAGGTGTAAAAATATAATGATAAAAATAAATACACCGCTGAATAATGTCATTGAATGTGAGAAATCAGGAAAACTCATATTTGTTGTTGCAAACCACATTCCACTGAATATCGTTAAGAAAGCTAATAATAAACCTTCTGCCCAATAAACCTGTTTTTTCCATTCTTGAATTAATTCTTGTAGTTGGGGGACTACATTATATTCAAGGTCTTTAGCAGTTGATTCAAGCATGCTTATGACACGATATGAGCGTTCTCGACCGATTTGTTCCATACGTTCATGAATTTCTTTGAGATCGGCTTGACACTTTTTGTTAATACGTTCTGTAATCGGTGTTTCTATACAGACTTCTGGATTATATATACGATAAAACCGTCCCGTTGTCAGTCCTGATTGTGCTAAGGAGCGTTGCCAAGCAGCCACGACTTCTTCAGGATTATCTTCCTTGGCAGTAATATCCATTTGATTGAGAATATATAAGAATTTATTGGAATCTGGACGTTCAATCGTTTGTGTGACTAAATGTTTTAAGGTGTCACGCATCGTCCCTGGTTCTGGATGGCGTGCATCAAAAAATACTAGAACTAAATCGGATAGGGCAATAATATGTTCTGTAAGACGTAAAGTGGAACTCCGTTGTCTGTCTGCATCAAATCCAGGGGAATCAATTAATATTTTTCCACGTACTTGTTCACTTGGACAGGTTTTGAGTTGTAGATAGGCATCAATACGTTGTTCATTATCTGCTGAAAGTTCGAGAATCTCGTGGCTGATTCGATAAAATGGAAAACGAGGATCAGCATCTAAAGCAATACCTGGTAACGTTTTGATAACTTCATCACTGCTAAAACAAACGACAGTAAATTTATCATCAACAGCTTGTGTGGCTGTACGTTGTAATTCATGTCCCAGGTAATGATTGATAAAGGTTGATTTTCCCGCTGAATAGGCACCAAGTACAGAAATCATTGGCCACCAAGATAGACGGGTTGCATAAGATTCATCTTCGTTCAAAAAACCTAATTTATAGGCAATTTTATCAAGATTACGAAAACTATCAACAATTTCTGGAAAAATATTATGCTCTTCTTTGAGGTGTTCTTTTAATTTATTGAGTCTTGTATCAAGTCGTGACATTTGTCTTCCTCTTTAAGGCATATCTCATACGAATTTTTTTTACAAGATATTTTCCTGTGTTAATCGAAAATCAATTTTATTAATTATACCTGATTAATCACATTTTTCAAGTTAATTCTGACTGATTATTGGAATTGAATGTTGTTCTTTTGTTGATATCCACTCATAAATTTCCAAATTAGCTGGATCACTTTGACAACAACCTTTGTTACAAATACGACCTTCAATACGGCACACTTTTCCTTTACGTATCCAATGTTCTAACATGCCTTTTGCAACATCTGGTTCAAGACCAAAATGGCGCGCAATGTCTATTAAGACAGCTCTTTTCTTTTCAAACAGATAAGATTTGATTTCGGTTAAAATCATATTTTTTTCTCCCAATTACGGCGTGTGTTTTTCACGACGTGCAGAAATATAGAAGCCAAAAACAGTTATCGCAAATAACATCAATAACCCAACTATCCAACTAATAGAAGTCATTGGATGTCGTGCAAATGTTCCTAATTGATAAAACACCGTTGCGAACATATAAGCCAAGCCTGTTGTCCAAAAAACCACAAATACAGTCCAAGCCATATTTGTTTCTCGATATATAGCTGCTGTTGCCGCAATACAAGGGAAATACAATAAAATAAATATCAAATAGGCAAAGGCGCCAATTTGACCATCAAACCGTGCGACCATAGCACCGAATGTTCCTGTATTCACTTCTTGTTCCGCAGCAGCAGCATCTACATCGCTAACATCACCAATACCAATACCTAATGGATCAAGTAGGGTATTAGTGACTTCGGCTAAATTTACTGGAATCGTTGCAAAAGCCTCTGTAATTCCATCCCATAAATTAAACGCTTCTTTTTCTAATTCTATACCAGTTTCTTGTATGGCAAGCTCACTATAGATGGCATCCAAGGCACCAACAATAACTTCTTTAGCCAAAATCCCTGTAAAAATACCGACTGTCGCTGGCCAATTATCTTCGGTCAATCCCATTGGTTCAAAAGCTGGTGTAATAGTGCGACCAATTTCACTCAGTACAGAATGATTAGTGTTCTCATTACCAAATGAACCATCAATACCCCAAGAATTCAGGAAATTGATAACAAGTACCATCGGTACAATCACTTTTCCAGCTCGAAAGATAAAACTTTTCAACCTATCCCAACTTCGTAAGAGAATGCTTTGTACAGTGGGTATATGGTAAGGAGGTAATTCCATTACAAAAGGTGAAGTTTCTCCTTTAAGCAAGGTATTTTTCATAATCAATCCTGTTATCACCGCTACTACAATACCAAATAGGTACAAGCCAAAAACCAAATTTTGTCCCCCTACAGGGAAAAATGCAGCCGCAAACAGGGCATATACTGGTAAACGTGCCCCACAAGACATGAATGGATTCATCAAAATTGTTAAGATACGATCACGCTGATTTTCTAATGTACGTGTTGCCATAATTGCTGGTACATTACATCCAAAACCGACAATTAGTGGGACAAAAGATTTTCCTGGTAATCCAATAAAACGCATAAAACGATCCATTACAAAGGCAGCTCGTGCCATATAACCTGAATCTTCTAAAAATGATAAAAATAGGAATAAAGCAAAAATAATTGGAATAAAAGTAGCAACAATTTGAATGCCGCCACCGATACCACTTGCAATTGAGGTTTTCCATGCTTCTGATAAACCTATTGTACTCAATAGTTCTCCAAAACCTTCAACAAAAATTGTTCCAAATAAAATATCAAAAAAGTCAATAAAAGCGCCCCCAATATTGATTGTAAACATAAACATCATATACATTATGATAAGGAATATAGGTATTCCAAGGATGCGATTTAATATAATATTATCAATTTTATCTGAGATTGTTTTTGTTAGTATCCCTGGTTTTTTGACAGCTTTTTCAATGATTGACATGATAAAAACATAACGACTATCAGCAACAATAATATCAAGGTCTTCATCTAAATTTTCATCAATTTTTTGTTGTAGGTTTGTAATTTTTGGTATCATTGTTTCATCCAATATTGGTAGATCATCTTCCAATAATTTCAAAACAATCCAGCGGACATGGGACTTTTTATTTTCAGGTAATGAATCACGGATAGTTGGGACTAAAGTAGCGATACTTTCTTCTATAATCTTTGGGTATTCCACCTGAATCGTCGGAATATGTTTTTCTTCAGCAGCTGTCTCCATAGCCTGTTTTAAGGCTTCAATCCCTTCATGTTTAGAAGCAGATATTGGAATTATTGGTACACCTAATTGCTCTGATAACGCGGCGATGTCAATTTTTATCTTACGTTGTTCAGCAATATCCATCATATTAAGTGCAATGACCAAGGGCACTTCCATTTCTAATAATTGGGTGGTGAGATAGAGGTTTCGTTCCAAATTCGAGGCATCAATAATATTAACAATCAAATCTGCCTCTCCTGAAAGAATATACTCTTGGGCAATTTCTTCATCCACAGATGTGCTCACATCTAAAGAATAAATACCAGGTAAGTCGACTAATTCAATCTGACGTTCACCATGTGTATAACTACCCGTTTTACGTTCTACTGTTACGCCTGGCCAATTACCAACATGTTGTTTTGTACCTGTCAAGACGTTAAAAAATGTTGTTTTTCCACAATTTGGATTACCAACAGTGCCAATAACTAAATTTTTCATGTTGAAATCCGTTCGACTAATAAGGTAGCGGCCTCATCTTTTCTTAAAGTTAGTGCAAAACCGCGCACGTGAATTTCTATTGGATCACCCATTGGCGCATAACGTATTATGTTAAATTTTGTTCCTGGTGTTAAGCCCATTGCTAATAATTTTTTTCGATAACTTTTATTACCTTTTTGAATGCCAGTCACTTTACCTGTATCACCAATAGCCATTTTACCGATAGTAATCATTATCATTCCTAAATTGGATTATAAAATTTTTCATTATTGTAGATGATAATGATTATTAATTGCAAATAGTGTGCATGATATTTAATATTCAAACTCGTGATGTATCAGTAACAAGCATGAATATCAAGGAGATTTTGTGTATTCATAAATATTATTTGTAAATAACATAAATAAAGAATATAGCCATAATTTTCAAAAGGTATTTACTTGTGTTTTTAAATCATTTATTATATCCCTCCGAATCGTAGTGAAATAAAATCAGACTAATTACGCTATCAATAAATAAATAGGAAATGATATGAAATTTCAAAAAATGACTTGTGTTGCTAGTGTTGGTTTTTTGCTGGGAGCAAGTGGCTTCACTGTTGCCCAGGCTGATGGTTTCAAGCCTTTTACTGATTCAACACTTTATCTTCAAATTCGCCCACGCTATGAGTATGTTGAGGGAGGTGCTCTTAAAGATGCCAATGCATTCACGAATCGAACGATCTTAGGGGGTAAGTTTAATGGTGTAGCTGGAATAAAGGGGCTTAAAGCCAATCTTGAAGCTAATAATGTGAGCAATTTTGGTTTAATGGCGGATTATGGCCCTCAAGAACCTGGCTATAATAAGATTATAGATCAACCACAAACGAGAATAACTCAAGCTAATTTGGCTTATACGTTCGGGGGAACGACTTTCATCGCAGGTCGAAAGATGCATACTTTCGATAATCAAAGATTTGTCGGTCATGTTGGGTGGCGACAAATGCCACAAACTTTTGACATGATTGCTGTGGCTAATAACAGCATTAAAGGTTTGAGTCTAACTGGTGCTTATGTTAGTAAAATAAACCGGATCTTTGCAGCAGACTCTAGTAACCCGCAAAAAGATAAACTTGATACCAATTCTGTTGTATTAAATGGTAGTTATGCCTTTGCAAAGGCATTCAAATTGACAGGTTATGGATATATGCTGTCCTCCATTCATGATACTTTTGGTTTGAGGGCAACAGGTAGTATAGATGCAGGAGTTAAAATTACTTATGAAGCTGAATATGCGATTCAGGATAAAGCGAGTTTAAAAGAAAACTCAATGGGTGATATACAACCTGATCATGAAGCAGATTACTATAAATTGGGTTTTAGGATTAAGCAAAGCGGTTTTATATTTGGTGCTGACTATGAAGTACTTGGGCAAAAGGATGGGATAGGGGGCGGTGCCTTCAGTACGCCATTGGCTACTCTCCATGCTATGAATGGTTGGGCGGATAAATTTTTAGGAACACCCGTAAATGGATTAGTAGATACAGCTATTACTGCTGGTTATATTAATAAAAGATTCGGAAGATTTATCGTGATTTTTCACAACTTTGAGAGTGATAAGGGGAGTTATGATTACGGTACTGAAACTGATGTGGTTTATGCCAATAAACTCTCTAAAAATTTGAATTTAACTCTCAAAGCTGCTTTTTATGAGCAAGGTGATGATTTGACTAACGGGGATATCAATAAATTTTGGGCGATGCTAGATTATAAATTTAATTTCTAGTCATTTGTGACTTATACCTTGGAAAATTGCCAAGGTATATGTTGACATTGAAAATACATTGGTTTAAAATGTAAAGTAATATTTTTCAGGGAGAAAATAAAAATGATGTCAAAATTTGGTTTGATTATTGGTATTGTGTTGGGGATAGGTAGCTTAATATCTTGTGGCGCGATTAAAGAATCATCTGTATCTAATTTAGAGGATACAGTACCTGGTTTGGAATGTATTTCAGATGGTGCTAATTTTGAATCAGATTCTTCAGAAGCAGTTTCTGAAGAAAAAATTCGCCTTTATTCCGAAAGTGTTGAAAAGGTAGATACCCCAGATTGTATTATGCCAGAATTAGCCAATTAAAAGGATTCATAAAACATGACACTGAAAGTCAGATTTCATCAGCTTCTTATTGTTCTCTTCCTTTTTGCAAGCTTTACAGCATGTGTAAAGACAGATGGGGAATTACCTGACAAAAAGAAGACTCAGTTAGGGCTATATTTAACAAGCATTGAGGCTTATGATGTCATTATAAAGGATGATAAAAACATCTTATTTATTGATGTTCGTACCGTTGAAGAAGTCTCTAAAGGCTTACCAACTGCTGCTGATGGTAATGTTCCTATTCAACAGTTGGTTCAAAAGAAAGCTGTGCTTAATATGAATTTTGTTAGTACAATTGAAGAAGAGCTAACAAAAAAAGCTTTAAATCAGGAAAGTCGTATTATTCTGATATGCCAGCAAGGTAATAGAAGTGCATTCGCAACCAATAAGTTGGCGAAAGCAGGTTATAAAAATGTATACCATGTCACAGATGGTGTTCTTGGCTGGAAAAAGAATAATCTACCTTGGTCAAATTAAAAAATTTGATAAGTATTTGTTAGAGCCCCAAGGTGCAAGCCGCGGGGCTTTTTTTTTATCAAATCAATCTTGAGAAAATGAGCATGTAAAAATGAAATTAAAATGTTGTCAATTTTTTGTCGTTCTCTCAATGCTTAGCGGGTGTTCGACTAATCCACAGATAACTGAGTTAGATCCAGGATGCGGTATTGTGGAAGTGATAGATCAAACACTACCAATAAAAACAACCACAGAGGTTTTTGATTTACTCAAAAATAACGGGGAAAATATTTTATTTGTTGATGTTCGCACCAGTGGGGAAGCCTCTCAAGGTATGCCAACACCTATTGATGCCAATATTCCTATCTTTGAGCAGAAAAAAGACTTGGAATTTAATGATAATTTTATAACCGCAATCGAAGATATTATTGATGAGGAAGCGTTAAACAAGCAGAATACCCTTATTATGATCTGCAGCGAAGGGACTCGAAGTAAAAGGGCGGTAAAAACTTTGCGGCAAGAAGGTTATAAAAACGTATATAGCGTAAAAGGGGGAGTTCACGCTTGGCAAGATAGCCATTTGCCTTGGTCTGATGCTAATGAGATTGATATAGGAACGCTATATTTTTCTGATAGTTTTTGAGTTCTTGATTATTAGCCAAAAATCAAAACATGCTTCAAGCTAAAATATTTTAGCCCAAGGCATTTTTTGACTTTTGGAAGTTTACTATTAGCCCTTATGTTGTTCTGCCACTTTGACATAATGATTTGCTGAATATTCAAAAAACTCTGTTTCTTTCTCAGTTAGTGCTCGTCTTTTCTTGACAGGACTACCATGCCATAAATAACCGCTTTCTAACACTTTTCCTGGTGGAACCAAACTGCCAGCGCCTAGTAATGTATAAGGTTCAATCACAGCACCATCCAGTACAATGGAGCCAATACCAATAAGGCAATGATGTTTGATGGTGCAAGCATGTAAAGTGACATGATGACCGACTGTCACCGCCTCTCCTATCACTAAAGCTTGCCCGCCTGGAGAATATTGACTGTCGTGGGTAACATGCAACACACTACTATCCTGTATATTGGTACGTGCGCCAATGCTAATGCTATTGATATCGCCACGTGCGACTACCATTGGCCATAAAGAGGCCTGTTTTCCAATGGTCACTTGCCCAATGACGAGGGCCATCTGATCAATATAGACATCCTCTGCAATCACAGGGGTGTGGCTAGCATAGTCGCGAATTGGCATAATTTTTTTACTCCTTTTCGGCGCAAGACGCCTTATCACAAGTTGAACATCCAGATTTTAGTACTATTGTATTGGAATTATATTTTCTCAGCCAAATTTGGAGAAAGCCCCAAGCTGCACAAAGTACTGCTAAACCACAAATTGCAAGAAGATAATTAAACATTATGAACTAAATAATCCTGAAAATCCCATAAATGCTAGCGACAAAATACCCGCAATAATTAAGCTCATTGCAGTGCCTTTCATCAGATTTGGTACATTTGATAATTCATTTTCTTCACGTAGTCCTGCCATGAGTATCAATGCTAAGGTAAACCCACCCCCCGCTCCCAAGGCATAAATAATCCCTTCTACTAAGCCATAGCCCCGATTAGTCGCAAAAATGGCAAAACCAAGGATCGCACAGTTAGTGGTAATCAGTGGCAAATAAATGCCCAGTGCACGAAACAATGTTGGACTAAATTTCTTGATAATCATTTCAACAAGTTGCACCGTACTGGCAACAACAACAATAAAGCTTATCAAGCGTAAATAGGGTGCATACAGCAATATATAGGTATTAAGAAACCATGTGCAAAGTGCTGTGATTAACATTACAAAGGTACTTGCAACACCTAAGCGAAATGCTGTTTCCAATTTGCCCGATACACCAAAAAAAGGACAAAGTCCAAGAAAGTAAAAAAATACAAAGTTATTGACCAGTAAGGCACTGATAAAAATCCAAACTAAATTATCCATTTTTAGTTATCCATTCTTGATAAGTGACTCTTTTTTTTCAGTGAGCCAGTTAAAAAATAGTAAAATGAGACCCAGCATAATAAATCCACCTGGTGGCAGAAGCATCACTACCCAAGGTTCAAAATGGGGACCAAATAATGATATCCCAAATAATGAGCCGTTACCCAAGATCTCTCTAACACTACCTAAGATAAATAGGGCAAATAGAAAGCCAATAGCAGTCCCTACAGCATCTGCAGCTGCTAAACCAACACTATTTTTTGAAGCAAAAGCTTCTTGACGACCTAAAATCATGCAATTAACCACAATTAAGGGAACAAATGCACCAAGTTCTTTATGTACTTCAGGTATTAAAGCGAGTAAAGTATAGTCGGCAACTGTGACAAAAGTCGCAATAATAATAATATAACTAGAAATACGGACCTGTTTGGGAATTAAATTCTTAAACAAAGAAACAAGGATACTAGAACCAAGTAATACAAAAAAAGTTGCTACGCCCATTGCAATCGCATTAATTGCTGAGTTTGTCACCGCCAACATTGGACACATCCCTAATACTTGGACAAAAACAGGATTTTCTTTCCAAATGCCTTTGATAAATTCATCATAAGCATTAGCCATTGATGATCTCCTTTTGATCAGTTAATTTATAATAAGACTTTTTTTTAAAAGCTATAATATCACCATTTTTATAGGCTTTAAGTCCGATATTCTGCGTTAATACGTACATAATCGTAAGAAAAATCACAAGTCCACACAGTTTCTTGGTATTCTCCACGCCCTAATAAAATACGTATTTGAATCTCCTCTTGACGCATTATTTTCTGTCCTTTTTCTTCTGTATACGCTTTTGCTACTCCACCATTTTCTACAATACATTCATCATCCAGATAAATCTGTACGGCATTAATGTCGAAATTTTTAACATCCGCTCGACCAACAGCCGCTAAAATACGTCCCCAATTAGCATCGCAAGCAAAAAATGCGGTTTTGACTAGAGGAGAGTGGGCAATAGTATAAGCGACATTAAGACATTCTTGTTGAGATTTTCCTTGTTTGACTACAATGCTTATAAATTTAGTCGCCCCTTCGCCGTCGCGCACGATGGCTTTGGCTAATTTAACGCATATTTCTGATACTGCTTGGCAAAATAGGGTATAAGTTGTGCTATCAATGACACCTTTGCCTTGTCCAGTGGCGATTAGTATACAAGCATCATTAGTAGAGGTATCTCCATCAATGCTAATGCGGTTAAAACTTTGGTTTACAGCTTGTGTGAGACAAGCTTGTAATAGTGATGTTGGAACCGTGGCATCTGTGGCAATAAATGCGAGCATTGTTGCCATATCAGGTCTTATCATGCCTGCACCTTTGGCAATGCCTGTGATTGTGACCTCTTGCCCATTAATAGAGATTTGCACTGAGCAGCTTTTTGGTACCGTATCTGTGGTCATAATGGCATGGGCGGCTTTTTCCCAGCCTTGTGTATCAAGAGCCGCTATGGCTTTTGGTAAAGCAGCATTAATTTTTTCTATCGGTAAGCGAGCACCAATCACACCTGTTGAAAAAGGTAAAACTTCATTGTCAGTACATTCTGTTAATTTTGCAACAGCTTTGCAAGTGTTAATGGCATCACTTATGCCATTTTCCCCAGTGCCAGCGTTGGCATTACCTGAATTAATGACTAAAAAACGAGGAGATGTGCTTGCTAAATGCTGTTTTGCAATTGTGACGGGAGCGGCACAAAAAGCGTTACGTGTGAAAACTGCAGCGCAAGTGCTTTGCGGTGACAATTCAAATAAGGTTAAATCATCATGTTGTGTTTGTTTTATTTTGGCACAAACGGTGCCAATTTTTATACCTGCAATAGGATTTATAGTCATATCATTATCTTTTCACTTGTTATTTTGTCAGTTGGAGTTCGATGACTTCAACTGACAGGCTATCATTTTAAGTGATTTTACCATGACATTGTTTATACTTTTTACCAGAACCGCAAGGACAAGGTTTGTTACGACCTACTTTACGTTCTTTTCGTACAAAAGGTTGTTGGGGAGGAGATTGTTCTTCATTCGCTTTATCCGCCACTTCATTTGCTAATCCTTCTACCTTTGCATGTCGAAATTGTATCTGTCCTGTATGGCGTCGTTGTTCTTCTACTGCTTGAACATCAGATTCTGCACGAATTTCTACTTTTGAAATGATCTTTACAACTTCATGCTTTATTTTTTCAAGCAGTTGAGTAAACATTTCAAAGGCTTCACGTTTATATTCGTGTTTTGGATTTTGCTGGGCAAAGCTGCGTAGATGGATACCACGACGTAAGTAGTCCATCGCTGCGAGATGTTCTTTCCAATGGCTGTCAAGAATTTGTAACATCACTGCTTTTTCAAAATGGCGTACTACGTCACTGCCCACAATATCTTCTTTTTCTGTGTATCTGGCAATAATACTGTCTTCTATTTTTGCACGTAATGGGGCTTCATGTAAGCTTTCGTCTTCTTTTAACCATTGTGCTATTGGTAAACTTAGGGCAAAATTTTGTTCTATCGTTGCTTCTAAGCCTGGAATATCCCATAATTCTTCTAAACTTTGTGGTGGAAGATAGGTATCTATCATTTCGCTCAAAACATCGTGACGAATGGCTATGATCGTATCTTCAATACTTTCAACTGCCATCAATTCTCGACGTTGTTCATAAATAATTTTGCGTTGATCATTGGCAATGTCATCATATTCAAGTAATTGTTTACGAATATCAAAGTTATGCCCTTCCACTTTGCGTTGTGCATTTTCAATGGCTTTAGTCACCCAAGGATGTTCAATCGCTTCTCCTTCTTCCATGCCCAGTTTTTGCATTAATTTCGAGACACGTTCTGAGGCAAAAATTCGCATCAGGTTGTCTTGTAAGGATAAATAGAAGCGACTAGATCCAGGATCACCTTGTCGTCCTGAACGACCCCGTAATTGATTATCAATACGCCGTGATTCATGACGTTCAGTACCAATGATGTGCAATCCACCACTTGTGATAACATCTTTATGACGTTGTTGCCATGCCTCTCGTCGTTTTTCAATTTCGGCTTTATCTGCTTTTTTACCTAAGTCCTTAATTTCCTTCTCTATATTGCCGCCTAATACAATATCTGTGCCACGCCCTGCCATGTTAGTGGCAATTGTTACTGTGCCAGGACTACCAGCTTGTGCAATAATTTGAGCTTCTTGTTCATGAAAGCGGGCATTCAAAACTTGGTGTTTAATGTTTTCTTTTTGTAACAGTGTTGAGAGTTCTTCAGAATTTTCAATTGATGTTGTTCCGACTAAAACGGGTTGTCCACGTTCTTGACAGTCTTGAATATCTTCAACAATAGCTTTCTGTTTTTCTGTCTTTGTGAGATAAACTAAATCACCTTTGTCATCTCGAATCATGTTTTGATTGGTTGGAACAACCGCCACTTCTAGGGCATAAATTTGTTGAAATTCAAACGCTTCGGTATCGGCTGTACCAGTCATCCCAGAGAGTTTATTGTACAGGCGAAAGAGGTTTTGAAAAGTAATGGAAGCCAGTGTTTGGTTTTCATTTTGAATCTGTACATTTTCTTTGGCTTCAACAGCCTGATGTAATCCTTCAGACCAACGCCGTCCTTGCATTTTCCGTCCAGTAAATTCATCAATAATAATGATTTGGTTATCTTGTACAATGTAAGCATCATCACGTTGAAACAAAGTATGAGCACGTAAGGCGGCATGAACATGGTGCATTATGCTGATATTAGCGGCATTATACAGGCTTTCACCTGCTTTCAATATACCTTCTTTGATTAAAGATTCTTCAACATGTTGATGTCCTTCATCACTTAAAGTAACCTGTTTTTGTTTTTCATCGATATAATAATCGCCTGGAACTTCGACTTCTTCATCTTTTTCTGTTTCACGTTCTTGTGGTTTTAAATGAGGAATGATGACGTTGATGCGCCGATATAAGTCTGAATTATCATCAGTGGGACCTGATATAATCAGTGGTGTTCGGGCTTCATCAATTAAAATGGAATCCACTTCGTCGATAATGGCAAAATTGAGGTTTCGTTGCACTTTTTCAGCGATACTAAAGGCCATATTATCGCGTAGATAATCAAAACCAAATTCGTTATTGGTACCGTATGTAATATCAGTTGCATAAGCAGCTCGTTTTTCGTCAGGTGACATGTTTGGTATGCTGACTCCCACTGTCATACCTAAGAAATTATAGATCTGCCCCATCCATTCAGCATCACGGCTCGCTAGATAGTCGTTGACGGTGATAATATGAACACCTTTGCCAGATAAGGCATTAAGATAGGCGGCTAAGGTTGCCATTAAGGTTTTTCCTTCACCGGTACGCATTTCAGAAATTTTGCCATGGTGCAGTATCATGGCACCAATAAGTTGCACATCAAAATGACGCATCTTGAGGGTGCGTTTGCTAGCTTCACGAACAGTGGCAAAGGCTTCTGGTAATAAATCATCTAAGGATGTGCCATCTACGACACGTTGACGAAATTCTATAGTTTTAGCTTGCAGATCTGCATCTGTTAGGGCAGAGAGGGTAGGTTCTAAGGCGTTGATTTGGTCAACTACCTTGTACATGCGTTTGATGAGTCGATCATTACGGCTGCCAAATATTTTGGTAAAAATATTACTGAACATTATGAAAGTTATCAGTTATCAGTTAGTTAAATAGAATAAGTTATTATATTATATATATAAATGGGTTTTAAAACGAAAAAAACCAAGTTTCTTTAAAAAAAACTTGGTTTTTATTTTGATAACTGATAGCAGACTATTTTTTTGTCAATTTCACATATTTTGATAATTTTATATTTTCTGACAAGCTAAAGCTGTCCATTGCACCTAAATATTTGATTGGATTGATCGGCACATTATTTTGCCGTATTTCAAAATGAACATGCGGACCTGTAGAACGCCCCGTTGATCCCACTCGTGCAATTTTTTGCCCTTTTTTTACTTTTTGCCCTACTTTAACTAAGAGTTTACTATTATGACCATAGCGGGTTGTGTACATATCGCTGTGTCGAATTTCAATAAGTAAACCGTATGCCCCAACGTATTTGGAACGCATGATAACGCCTTCTTCTATTGCAAAGACTGGTGTTCCAGTTTTTGCGGCAATATCAATACCTTTATGCATACGTTTTCCGCGTTTTCCAAATATTGATGAAACACGGCCTTGTTTCAACGGCCATCCCTTTGGCAAAGCCCCTTTACGAGAACGATATTTTTTTAATAAGTTTTTTGAGACCCTTTTAATAAATGGAGTGATATTGCCCATTTTTTGGGGATGTTTAGACATAATTTGTATTGGTTGGGAGATGATATTGTCCCAAGAAAGACTGAAATCTGATTTTTGAGAGCTTCCCCTTTTGATGAGTTGTTTATTCCAACTATCTAGTTTAGCGGTTTGTCTCGCAGACGCTGTATAGTACCCCACCTGAATATCTGATTGAGAATAAGCTATATTCGTAATAGTTAACATTAATATGAAAAGAATGAAATTCATAATGTGTCTCATGTAATAATTTAAGTTTTATGAAATCTATAAGTCAGTTAATAGCATATCCGTCTGGATTTTTAAGTGGTTTGTTACATCATTGTGATGTATTGAAACAACTTGATAAAATTATGCTTTCCAGCTTACCAGTACCATTAAATCAACATTGTCGTGTTGCTAATTTTCGCCATAAAATTTTGGTGATACATACTGATTCTTCTATTTGGGCTAGTCGGCTACGTTATATGACGCCTGAACTTTTATGCCAATGGCAACAAAACAGAGCCATGCCTAGTATTGAGCAAATAGAAATCAAGGTACGTCCCACTGTGGTAACTATGTCTTGATAGTTCCCATACTTTCATATCATAAATTTATGGTGTTCATAATATAATAAAAAATGAATATAATTGCAAGCTTATTTATGTTTTTTAATGTAACACTTTATATATTTGTTATAAGTTATTGTATTCAATATTCATTTATTTTTAACTCAATAGAAATTAATAGATTATAAATAATAGTTAATGTAACACTTAAATTTATATAGTTAAATAATTGAATATTAACGACATTAATAATACTATAGTAATTTTTTACTAAAAGGAAAAAGTGAAAACAAAAAAACTGTTATAACTTGCAAGTAAATATTATAACATGTTAATTAATTGAATTCATTATATTTTTCATTTATCATTCCTATAATTTATTAAATATATTTAACAAGATACGCGAATAATAATTGGGAAATGTTTGAATGGTAAAGAGATTTATATGAATATCTCGTTTATTATTGAAAGGGGGAGGGCGTAGTATCCAACCTCAAACGGTTGAGATTGGTATAAATCTTCAAGAAACTGTCATAGGTTGAAAATAAGGTACAGAGGGTATTCTCATATTATCATCACTGCAAACTTTCTCCCATGCTGTTTTATTCGCTAATAAAGCATGTACTAATTTATTGTTAAGTTCATGTCCAGATTGATATCCACTAAAAGCACCTATCACACCATGTCCTATAAGGAATAAATCTCCAACAGCATCTAGCACTTTATGTCTCACAAATTCATCCTCATAACGTAAACCCTCTGGGTTTAAAATACGATACTCATCTACCACAATGGCATTATTGAGGCTACCTCCTAAGGCTAAATTATTTTCACGTAAGAATTCAAATTCATGTTTAAAACCAAAAGTACGGGCACGACTCACTTCTTTAACAAAACCTGTTTTAGAAAAATCAATTTCAAATTGCTGACTATTTTGGTTAAACACAGGATGATTAAAATCCATCATGAAATTGATCTTAAAACCATTAAAAGGGTCAAACCGTGCCCATTTGTTGCCCATTTTTACTTGTACGGGTTGTTTTATACGGATATAAGTTTTGGGAACATGTTGTTCTTGTATCCCAGCTGATTGAATTAAATAGACAAATGGTCCAGCACTGCCATCCATGATAGGGATTTCAGGCGCGTTGACATCAACATAGGCGTTATCTATACCTAAACCTGCGAAAGCAGCTAATAAATGTTCAACTGTGGATATTTTCACTGTACCATTAACTAAAGTCGTCGATAATCGTGTATCACCAACTTTTGTAGCATCTGCTACAATTTCAACGGGAACTTTTAAATCTATTCGTTTAAAAATAATCCCTGTGTTGACTGGTGCTGGCTTTAATGTTAAACGAACTCTTTCACCAGTATGCAAACCAATCCCTGTGGCGCTAATCAGATTTTTTAAGGTACGTTGATTGCTCATATTTACTCCATTAATTTGCTTGACGATTTAATAAAGCGGCAATGTTTAGATAATCCTTAGATTTTTTTTTATTGGTAAAGGGTTTATTCACTTTTGTAGGTGAGGGCTGCGGTGTTATAGGATTTTTGAAATTTTTAGAAGGAGTGGTTTTAACTTTGATGGATGTTTGTTTTTGTAGATGCTTTGAGTCTATACCTGTTGCAATCACGGTGACACGCATGCCTTCATCCATATCAGGTTCAAGTGCTGTTCCTATAACCACTGTGGCATCATCTGATGCAAATTCTAAAACAACATTGCCCATTTCATCAAATTCACCCATATTAAAATTATATCCTGCAGTCATGTTGACTAAAATACCACCTGCGCTAGATAACTCTAGATTTTCTAACAATGGACCTTTAATTGCGGCCAGGCACGCTTTACGAGCACGTCCTTCGCCTTTTGCATAACCTGTTCCCATCATTGCTAGACCCTGATTTTGCATCACAGTACGTACGTCTGCAAGATCTAGGTTTATTAAGCCTGGAGAGGTGATCAATTCTGTAATCCCATGCACAGCATCATGTAAAACATCATTTGCTGCTTTGAAAGCATCCAATAATGTAGCTTCTTTGCCTAAAACACTAAGCAATTTCTCATTGGGAATAATAATTAAAGAATCAACATGTTGAATCAATTTTTTAATACCAGCTTCAGCAATCATTGCACGTCTTTTTCCTTCAAACGGAAAAGGACGGGTTATAACACCGACTGTTAATATATTAAGTTCTTTAGCAATTTGTGCCACAATGGGTGCTGCTCCTGTGCCAGTTCCTCCTCCCATTCCAGCAGTGATAAATACCATATCAGATCCTTCAAGAATCGTTTGGATGCGTTCACGATCTTCTAAAGCCGCTTGTTGACCAATTTCTGGATTTGCACCTGCTCCCAATCCTTTAGTAACTTCGGTACCAATTTGCAAAATGGTTTCTGCTGTCGATCTTGTCAAAACTTGTGCATCTGTATTTGCACAAATAAACTCAACTCCTTCAATATTACTCTTTACCATGTGATCAACGGCATTACCGCCACCGCCACCAACGCCAATGACTTTAATAAGTGCTTGGGGTGTGGATGTTTCTATCAGCTCTAATTTAGGCTTAGGCATTAAAAATCTCCTTTAAAAGTTTTCTCATTTTTTGGCTAAAATACGTAAAACCAATTCATCAAAATTTATGCCTGCCACTTTAGCTGCCATGGGAACTAGGCTATGGTCAGTCATCCCTGGTATAGTATTAACTTCTATTAACCACGGTTGATTTTCTGAATCAACAATAAAATCTACACGCCCCCAGTCACTGGCATTGACGGATAAAAAGGCTTGTTGGGCAAGTGTTTGTAGTGCTTTTTCTTCTGCAGGTGCTAAACCGCAAGGGCAAATATAAGAGGTTTGAGTATCTGAATATTTTGCGGTGAAATCATAAAAATCACGGGGTGTTTCTAGTTGTATTAGAGGTAATACCGTTTCATGTAAAATTGCTGCGGTGTATTCTTTGCCTGTGATATAACGTTCAACTATGACGTCACAATCAAATTGAGAAGCTGTTTTCCAAGCACTTCTTAATTCTCCAACACTGTTGACTTTACTCATGCCTACACTGGAGCCTTCTAAGGCGGGTTTTACCATTAAGGGTAAGCTTAATTGTTTTACTATGTCTGTCAAATTACTCTCAGCATGTAAAATAGCACAAGCTGGTGTTGGTAATCCCATCCCTTGCCAGAGCATCTTGGTACGATATTTATCCATCGCTAATGCAGATGCTAATACACCGCTACCAGTATAGGGTAATTCTAAATATTCTAGTAATCCTTGTATCGTGCCATCTTCGCCACCTCGCCCATGTAAGGCGATAAAAATATGATCAAAAGAGCTGTGAGTTAAGCGTGTAACAAGATTATGAGCGGTATCTATCCCAACAGCATTAACACCTTGACGCACTAAAGCATCTAAAATGGCTTGTCCGCTTTTGAGTGAAATTTCTCGTTCTGCAGATTCACCGCCCATAAGTACTGCTACTTTGCCAAATTTATTTGTCATGTTTCAATATCCTACAATATGAACCTCAGAACTCAAACTAATATCATATTTCTGTTTAATAGAATTCTTAATCTGTTTCATTAAATTTTCAATATCAGTTGATGTTGCTCCATTATTAATAATAAAGTTAGCATGTTTTTCTGATACACAAGCACCGCCCAGACAATGCCCTTTCCATCCCGCCTCTTCTATTAAACGTGCGGCATAGTCACCTGGTGGATTACGAAAAACGGAGCCACAAGTAGGTAAGCCAATTGGTTGCTTTTCATTACGTTTTTTTAATAACGCTTGAATTTTTGCCTTGCCATCATTTTTAGGATTGAGTGTTAATTGTAATGTGGCTGCGACAAACCATTCATTTTTAGGTCCTTTAATACTACGATAATCAATGTCATAATCTGTAACTTGGCGGCGGTGATGTTGTCCTTGTCGATCTAAAGTTTCAACTTCGCTCACGTATGACCAGGTTTCTTCATCCCAAGCGCCAGCATTCATGGCTAAAGCACCGCCAAAGCTGCCAGGTATACCTGCTAAGAATTCTATGCCTGTCAATCCTGCTTGGGCTGCAAATCGGGCGACATAGCTGCTACTAACACCAGCTTCAATATGTAATCTTGTCTCATCTAATAATTTTATTTTATTCAATAATCCTGAAGTGAGTATGACTACACCGCGTATACCACCATCCCGTACGAGAATATTGCTCCCTAATCCTAACAAAAAAACAGATATATTGTAAGGGATTTCTGATAAAAATTGTGCTAAATCTTCTATATCTGCTGGTTTATAAAAGTATTCAGCAGGTCCACCGACACGCCATGTCGTATGCTTAGACATGGGTTCATTATGAAGTAATGTGCCACGTAAACCACTCAAATTAAACATCTTCTTTTCCAACTGCTAGATGATGTGCTAATGTTGCCGCGATTGTACCAATATTGCCCGCCCCTAAGGTTAATAATATATCTTGTGCTTGTAGTGCTGGTGATAAGAGAGCAGGTAATTGTTCAGGTTTTGCGACAAACTGCGGTTTGCTTTTAATTGCTTGGCATAAAACTTCTCCTGTTACACCAGATTGTGGGGTTTCACCAGCTGCATAAATATCAAGTAAAAATAAATGATCAATGGTAGATAAGATTTGTATAAACTCATCTAATAAATCAAAAGTACGTGTGTAGCGATGGGGTTGAAAAGCTACCACTAAACGGCGTTCAGGCCATCCTTTATGTATGGCTTGTAGCACTGCGGCAATTTCATGGGGGTGATGTCCATAATCGTCAATATGCAAAATTTCCCCTTTGGGTGTTAATATCTTTTGCATTTGAAAACGTCGATCAATGCCACTAAAGCCTTGTAAAGCACGAACAATCGCGGCATCAGATACACCGACTTCATGTGCAACTGCTATTGCTGCTAAGGCATTACGTACATTGTAATCACCAGGTAAATTAAGAACGATATCTAACCAAGGGCTTTGGTCATGTAAAACTTGAAAATGCGTTTCACCTTGTTTTTGTTGGATGTTAGTAGCACAAATTTCTGCTTCTTCCGATAATCCATACGTTATCTTATGTTTAGTCAATTGGGGTAAAATGCTTTTTACCACTGGATCATCAATACATAAGACTGCTAATCCATAAAATGGAAGTTGTTGTAGAAACTTGATAAAAGTGTTTTTTAATTGATTGAAATCATTATTATAAGTTCTGATATGGTCAGCATCAATATTAGTGACAACTGCCATTATTGGTTTTAAATATAAAAAAGAGGCATCACTTTCATCTGCTTCAGCAACTAAATATTCCCCCTGCCCTAAACTGGCATGTGTCCCTACACTTTTTAAACGTCCGCCTATGACAAAAGTTGGATCGAGTCCACCTTCGGCTAGTATGCTGGCTATTAAGCTGGTTGTGGTTGTTTTGCCATGTGTTCCCGCAACTGCAACGCCTTGACTAAATCGCATCAATTCGCCTAACATTTCAGCACGTGGGAGTACGGGTAGTAATTGTGCACGGGCGGCTTGGACTTCAGGATTATCTTCCTTTACTGCGCTGGAAATCACGACCACATCACATCCATGTACATGTTCTGCAATCAGTAACATTTGTACCTTAATCGATCTAAGTTTACTATTGAGGGTCGTTGTTTTTTTCTATAAATCGGTTCCAGATACAGCATAGCCTATGCGGTGCATGACTTCTGCAATGCCACCCATTCCAGCGCCGCCTATGCCGATAAAGTGAATGCGTCTGCCACGTTTAGGAAGAGATATATTTGTATTCATTCTGAATTTGCCGTTTTAAGCACTAAATTGACCACTTTTTCTAATGCTAATGGGGTAGCACAGTTTCGCGCAGCGGTAGCCATATCCGTTATTCGCGTAGGATTTTTAAGTAAATCTGTCATTAAATTCGCTAATTTTTCTACCGTTAAGTCAGTTTGAGGTAACAATATTGCTGCGCCTTTTTCTGACAAAAAACGGGCATTACTGGTTTGATGATCATCGACTGCATAAGGGTAAGGGACTAAAATACTGGCAATACCTGCTTGTGCGATTTCACAAACGGTGATTGCGCCTGCCCGACAAATCACCACATCTGCCCAATCATAAGCAGCTGCCATATCATCAATAAAAGGCATTACTCGAGCATCACCGTCATAAGGGGCATCAATATGATTTTTACCTGTTTGATGCCAAATAGAAACGGGTAAGTGTTGCATGGCAAGAGGTACTCTCTCATTTAACACTTTTGCTCCCAAACTACCCCCTACAACTAACACGTGTAATGGCGTATGCACCGTTTGAGACGGTGATAAGGACATAATATTGGCACGTAGTGGGTTGCCTGTATGCACCGCTTGAGGAAAAGTATTAGGAAAAGCTTCCATCACTTGAATAGCTATTCGTGCTAACCAACGATTCGTTAGCCCAGCAATGGCATTTTGTTCGTGAATTAATACAGGAATACGTAATAGCCATGCTGCTACACCGCCTGGTCCAGTGACAAAACCACCCATACCAACAACAGCAGCAGGGCGTAAAGCACGTAAGATACGCACAGATTGCCAAATCGCTAAGGTAATCTTAAAGGGTGCCGCTAAAAAACTAAGCCATCCTTTTCCGCGAAGCCCATTAATACTAATATATTTTATATCTATATTAGCTTGTGGAACAACACGGGATTCTAAACCGCGTCGCGTTCCTAACCAACACACTGATATACCTTGTGTTCGCAAAGCTTCAGCTATCGCCAAGGCGGGAAACACATGCCCACCTGTTCCTCCAGCCATTAACATTATAGGTTTCACTTATTTCCCTTTTCAGAGTTTACTTAATTTTAATAATTCTCGACGTCGAGTAGTGGATTCATTAAAGATATGTGTTTCATAATTAATACGCAATATTAGTGCTAACATGATGCATGTCACTATCAAACTTGAAGCACCATAACTCATCAATGGTAAATTTAAGCCTAAAATTCCGACAGTGGTTTGTATGCCAAAATATAAAGCAATACCATTAGCAAGAAAAGAGCATCCCTGATGCTTAGTGCAAATACCAATTAGAATTATTTGATAGATAAGCAATGTGAATAAACCTATCACAAGCATAATGCCCATTAAACCAAGTTCTTTTGCGATGATGGCAAAGAGAAAGTTAATATGCGCATCTGGTAAATTTGTGATGCTATTTTTAAACGGATTTATCCACGGAATAGTAAATGTTGTTATATGTGACAGTAGTAGCATTATTATACATAATGCCATTATCCAAGAAATAAATTGAAATATCGGTATTCTTGCCAAAAATAACATGCCTAAGATTATGGTAAATAATACCACAAAAGTCCCATAATTAGGGTCTATTAATAATATACAGCTTACTAAACAAAGAATTATTATTGGTTTAATCAAACCATTTAATGGGTCATGACTTAAATAGTTGGCGACATATAAAATTATAAGTAATTTCATTGGTTCAACTACTGGAAAATGGAGTAAGTAACTGAATAAACATAAACTTAATAATAATAAGTGCATATTGAAGTGTTGGCATATTCTCATTGGCACATAGGTGATAATGAGGATAGCCAAGGATATTCCAATAGTAGCATAAGCAAACTGTTGCCAAAAATAATGTAACGGAACACAAAATGTCGTTTGAGTGATATTAAAAGAAGCCGATGTTATCATTACTAATCCAAATATTAATAAACTAATACTGCTAAGTATTAAAGCTGGGGGAGCATGAAATCTTTTAAACATTATGCTTGATTATCCCCAATCAAGCCACGTTGATAATAGTCAATTGCTTGTAATTGCTTTCCTTTTTTCACAGATAAATCTCCCAATAATTTATAAGTTTGAGGACTATGTGCTAATTTTGCACTTTTTTCAAGATATTCTTGTGCTTTATCCCATAAACGATTACGTAAACATAAATGCCCAAGTGTTTGTAATAAAACAAGATCAGAATCATGATGTTTTAGCCAACTTTCGGCATAGTTGATTTGTTGGCGCGTATTAGTTGTTTCTACTTTTCCATATAAACTCAGTAAATCTACATCCCATTGATATTTTAAAGCCTCTCGCAATAAGGGTTCTGCTATTGTCGCATCACCTGAACTTATTAAATGTTCAACATATATTTTGACTAAATCGGGGCGCAGTCGTGTCACTTTTGGAATTTGTGACCATATTTTAGCCGCTTGAGTGGGATTTTTACGTAATGTATGATGAATTAATGCAATATTGGCTCTATTTTCTAAGTGTTGGCGTTGTTCGGCAGACAATATTTTACTTTTACGCATTTTTGGCAACAATGTTAATAAGGCTTGCCACTCTGCTAATTGTACATATAATTTGATTAATATTGATAATATTTCATCATTTTTGGGGGCAAGAGAGTGGGCAATTTCGGCTTTTTCTAGTGCAGTAGGCAAGTTTTGTTGCTGTAATTGCAATTTTGCTTCAAATAAGGCAATTGGCATCGCAGGGCAGTTTAATTTTTTGATATAGTCAGTGGCACGTGAAGGTGATTTTTGTTGATAAGCCGCATAAGCCGCACCAAAATAATGTAGGCTGGATAGTGTACCGAGTGAAATATTTTTTAAGAAAATCTGCTCAGATTTTTTCCATTCCCCTTGTATCAATGTTAATAATCCACGGATAAGTGATTCTTGCGATTTTTTTTGCCGTATTGAGTGATTATAAAATAATCGCAAGGGTAAATGCCATAAAATTTCCAATAAGCGGATGATAAGCCATGCTAATATCAATGCAATAAAAAAGGCAGATAAACTAGTTTCGACTGTCCAACTGCCACGCCCGATAACGATAAATCCTGGATCTTCTAAGGAAAACAAAATAAAGATCACTGTTCCGCTAAGTAAAAATAAAGCAATCAGCCATTTTTTCATTGTGTATTTTTCTCAGTTTGTGCTGTTATTAAGAGAGAAAGAGAGCCTGAAATATCTGGCAATGTCGGATTTAATACAATATTTTGCATATTTTTTAAGTCTTTTTGCAATGCATTGACTTGCTTATCATTTTGGTCATAATAATGTTTGATCCAATCTTGTACTGTCTGTATTGAAGCAGAAAAATTTGGGCTATCACGACGCAATAGAAAAAAACGGGCATTTTCTAATTTCAATTGTAAGATTTGCATGACTAAAGAACGTTGTCCAGGGCTAAGAAAGCCAGATTCAACATTGCTGTTATAGCGTATAACCACAATTTGTTTTAAATTGTCCAAAATGCGGTTTTGCCAAGATTGTTCATTTATCTGTTTCTCAGGTTTATGATTTTGGTGGGTTCCTTGTAATAAGGGCAAATCGGGTATAGTTGCCAGTCGCATCGCTAATCTTGCAATATCTGGTTGCTCTAATTCAGTTAAATGTTGAATATCTTTTAAAAGTTGTGTTCTCACTTGAAATAAAGTTGGTTTATTTAGGTGTTGTAAACGTTCATCAGCAGCTTTTAGGGCTGCTAAGGCGCCTTTGTGATCATGTTGTAATTGTAAACGGTGTAAGGCAATAGTGAGTAAATAGTTGATTTCAGCTATTTTCCAATCATCATCATGCTCTGGTTGTGTCTCAATTTTATAAGTGAGACGGGTTAAATCTTTATCCAAACGTTGGATGTCATGGGTTTGAGAGTGTAAACCTTTTAATTCAGTTTGCAATGTCGATATTTTTGCACTAATTTTTTGTTGTGAGGCATTAAATTCTTGCCATAACTGGTAACTGTAAACAATCGCCCCCCCTAATAATAATATTAGGAATAGAAAGATAAAAATCCAGCCACGTTTTTTCGTTTGTGTCGTCATCTGATTGTTCCTTGAAAAATATGATTTAACATTGTAGCAGATGATTTATTTGATATACTTAAATGATTTAATAACTGATAACTAAAAATAATGAGTGAAAAACTAGTTAATGTCACTATTAATGGGAAAAAAATATCTGCACCTGCTTCACTTTCAGCAGTGCAAGCTTTTTGGCATGCAGGTTATACCAGAGTAGAAGGAATTGGTTGTATGGAAGGGGTTTGCGGTTCTTGTCGTGTTATGGTACGTCGCGTTAATAAGAAAGAAGTTCGTATGCAGTTAGGGTGCCAAACCTTTATTGAGGAAGGTATGCAGATTATTTTTCTCGCTTTTCCCGCGCCTACCCATCATGCTTATCAACTCTCTGATATGAAAAATTCTTGGGATGTTCACAGTCAATTTCATAAGACTTTTCCTGAAACAATTGATTGTAGAGTTTGCGGTGGTTGTACACAATCTTGTCCCAAAGATATTGAAGTGCAACGTGGTGTAGAACTCGCTGCTAAAGGCAAGTTTAGAGAAGCAGGAGAGTTATTTATTGAATGTGTGATGTGTAATTTATGTATGACCGCATGTCCTGAACATATTGCACCGAATCATGTTGGTTTATTTTGCCGTCGAGTGATGGCTTATTTTCATTTACGTCCTGCTAACTTGATAACCCGTTTAGAAGAATTACGTCAAGGTGAAATGGATGTCAGAACTGATAACTGATAATTATGTCTAAAGGTATTCCTTATGATGAAGCGTTGAAACGCTATCAGCATGATAAAGAACATACGCTTCCTGAAATGAATGAAATTTTGCGTGATTACCATCCTGATTATTATCCAGATTCATTGGTGAAATTGCAAGTTGGCATAAATAAGGGAGATCTTTGTCATCGGCAATTGGCGGAAATGTTACAAGCTGATGCCCGTATTGATGAAGCCGATTTAGCAGGTACATCAATTACTGAAACTAATGTATTAGTCATTGGTGGTGGTGGCGCGGGTTCTGCAGCTGCACTAACTGCTGCGAGAAATGGTGCTAGCGTGATTTTAGCCACGAAATTACGTCTTGGTGATAGTAATACTGTAATGGCTGAGGGAGGGATACAAGCTTCTATTGAATCTGGTGATACACCACAAGCACACTATGATGATACGTTGAAAGCAGGTCACAATAAGGCAAATAAAAAATTAGTTGCTCGTATGGTTATGGATGCGCCTGACGTGATTCGTTGGTTAATTCAGGAGGGTATGCAATTTGATCAGAATGAATTTGGAGATTTATTAACCCGTCGCCCTGGTGGGGCTTCTGCTAATAGAATTGTTTATTATCGAGATTACACAGGTTTGGAAATGATGCGGGTATTGCGTGAATCTGTATCAAATAGCAATATTGAAGTTTGGGATCATTCGCCTGTAGTTGAACTTTTATCAAGTGAAACGGGACATTGTGCTGGTGCGGTCATTTATTCTGTTGAAGAACGTACCTATAAAATGATTAAAGCTCAGGCTGTTATTCTAGCCACCGGTGGAATTGGGCGTATGCATATTAATGGTTTTCCCACAACCAACCATTTTGGTGCAACGGGTGATGGTTTAATTTTGGCTTATCGTTTAGGGGCTAAATTGCGTGATTTAGATTCATTTCAATACCATCCTACTGGTGTGGCATATCCTAGTCATCTTGCTGGTTCTTTAATCACCGAAGGGGTGCGGTCAGCTGGTGTTCAATTATTAAATGCATTAGGTGAACGTTTTGTAGATGAATTAAAGCCGCGTGATTATATTTCTGCAGCTATTCTTCGCGAATGTGCCGAAGGGCGGGGCGTTGTGGTGGATGACCAGACAGTCGGTGTGTGGTTGGATACACCAAATATGGAATTACGAGAACCTGGTTTAATGAAACAACGTTTTCCAAAATTGTTTCATCTTGCAAAACGGGGAAATCTTGATCCAACCAAAAAGCCTATACTTGTTTACCCAGCTCTGCATTATCAAAATGGTGGCGTGGTCATTGATGAAAATGGTCATAGTACGATACCTGGACTTTATTGTGTAGGAGAAGTTAGCGGTGGTATTCATGGCAGAAATCGTATTATGGGTAATGCTTTACTAGAAATCATCTCTTTTGGACGACGGGCTGGTTTGCAGGCTGCACAAAATCTTAGTGCTCGTGGGCATAAGAAAAGTGGTATTGAACACCTAACTAAACTACGCAGGGAATTAAGCCGTGCTAATATGCCAATGGATGTAAAAAGTCCCATGTTATTTCCGGCTTGTGCTAATTTTGAATTAGAATAAAACTTATAGTGGAGATTATGGACGTTTTAAATCAAGTTATTCTGCACGAAAATAGTCGAGTCGGTCCAGATTTAGAGGCTTGGCTACAGGTTGGCGGTGAAGGATTACAAATCGCTTTACAAGATGCTACAGTTCTCATTCCTCTGATAAAAGAAGCGGGATTAAGAGGATTAGGCGGAAGTGGGTTTCCTACTCATTATAAATGGGCGGCTGTTGCTGAACAAAAGCATAGCAATGAAAAATATTTAATTTGCAATGGCAATGAGGATGAACCTGGAACTTTTAAGGATCGTATCTTATTAGAAGAAACACCCAACCAATTGATTGAAGGGGCAATGATTGCTGCTGTCGCTTTACGCATTAATCACATTGTTTTTTATATTAATCCAGATTTAGAAGATGCTATTGCGAATATACAACGCGCTATAAAACAGTGGAAGGTGACAGAACTTTATTTTAATGTTTCAACACACCTCCAACAACCTTTGGAGTTTTCTGTCTTGCCCGCTTCAGGGCACTATATCGGTGGAGAAGAAACTGCTGCTATCGAAACGGTGGAAAATAAATTTCCCTTTCCCCGTAGTAAACCACCTTATCCCGCTGAAAATGGTGTGCATGGGTGTCCCACCCTAATTAATAATATCGAAACTTTATGCCATATACCACATATTGTAAAAAATGGGGCGAAATGGTATCAAGATCTGGGTATTGGCGAGGCTTGTGGTACTAAAATTTATTCATTAAGTGGAGATATATTATCACCTGGTGCTTATGAATTACCTATGGGAACTTCTTTAGATGAATTGATTAATCTTTATGGCGGAGGGATGTTATTAAACAAGAAATTCAAAGCTGTTTTTACTGGTGGTCCTTCTAATACTATACTCACTCCTAAAGATTTAGATGTGCCTTTAGATTTTGATTCTGTTGCAGCACGCCATTCAAATTTAGGCACAGGTGCCATGATTGTTATTTCTGAAGGTACAGGTATTGTGAAACGGGTAGCAGAATATGTCGGTTTTTTTGCTCATTCTTCTTGCGGACAATGTCCTTCTTGTAAAACGGGTACTTATTACATTGCAATGTTGCTTAATAAAATTGATATGGGGCTAGGGCGTAGAATAGATTTGGATGCCTTAATTCATTTATGTGAGATATTGCCTGGTAGTGGACGTTGTCCCTTAATTAATGGGGCTGTAAAGGTTTTGGAAAGTTCCTTATATCATTTTATGGGAGAATATGAACAATCTTTAATAGATTGATTTTCTTAATAATTATCCAATGTGTAGGGTGCGTCCTACGCACCCACTAGAAATTAGACTTTACCTTCCTTTTTTAATTGTTCATACCACAGTATGTTGTGGTGTTTAACAAAATCAACGCTAATATCTCCAGATTTCATAGCTTCTAAGCATTCGCGCTCTTCAATTATTGCAAAATAGATATGCGCTACTAATCCAACTATGACTAGAAATACTGAAGCGGCATGTATGACTAAAGCCCATTGAAATATTGTGCCATAAATAGCATTATCCGCAAAATTAAACATCATTGGGGCAAAGAATAAATATAATCCTGTCTCTGCAATGGCTAAGGAACAAAAGATGATCATTGTACCTAATAGGCGTTGGGCACCGTTATAACGTCCTTGTGGAGGGACAGGAATATCCTTCATTAAACCAAATAGGTGTGCTAAGGTGATTGCCATAGACCAAGCATCCCTCATAGCCGCCATCGGTGTCAGTACAAATACTTCTTTAAGAAAGGGAAAGACAACTTCTTTAAAATTGAAGAGGATGAAAAGTATAAAAACACTCATCCAAGTTATTCCTGCGATAGCATGTCCTAATATAAGGTTATGGTTACCACCAAACATCCCTTGCATAAATTCTGGCCAAAAAGCAGGCATAATTCGTACAGCATCGCCTGATATTATCCCAAAACCACTGGCTATCAATAAGAGCCAACATACCGCATTAAACCAATGAAGGCGGATCGTTTTCTTTTCCCGCACATGGACCATCTTACAGGTATCATTCATTATTCTTTTCCCTCCTGATTTGCTTCCTGGACCTCGTTACGCCGATTCATTAATTTCATCACTCCAGCTCCAAGAAATGTTGCTACCATTCCTACAACGCCAATCGCACCGATAGGATTGACTACATTTTCCATAACTCTACCTGCGAGATATTTTTCATGTTGCTTAGGCATAACTTCATCTGGTAAAGCTTTATTATTTGTATAATAATAGTGGTTTGGTCCAATATTGATGTCATCAGTTATGAGTTTTTGCCAATTCTTTTCTTCCAGTAAGCGGGAGACTTCTGAGTTAGGATCATTTTTATCACCGAAAATGAGAGCACGACCGACACAGGTAGAAACACA
>DAOVTJ010000186.1 GCA_030633165.1 Thiomargarita sp.
AAAGTGTGGGGTCAACTAAATTGAGATCTATTGGTGCAAGCGTTAAAGTATCAAATCCTAACATAGCTTTCTCACCGCCCTCAATGACTTCGGCTTTTGTCACTACCATTAGGTTTTCAATTCTAATACCATAAGCATTCACCTTATAATAACCAGGTTCATTGGAAATAATCATACCTGCTTTGAGGGCTACATCATTTCCTTTTGTTGAAATATTTTGTGGTCCTTCATGTACAGAAAGATAGCTACCCACACCATGACCAGTCCCATGCTCAAAATCAAATCCTGCTTGCCATAACGCATGTCGAGCTAGTACATCTAATTGTGTACCTGTAGTCCCTTCTGGAAAACGACACATTGTTAGCTTGATATGTCCTTTGAGTACCAGGGTAAATCGTTTTTTCTGTTCAGCATCTGGTGTACCAATAGCAATGGTTCGAGTGACATCCGTCGTCCCATCTAAATATTGTCCCCCAGAATCAACAAGATAGAGAGTATTAGGGCGAATTTCTTTATTTTTTTCTGGAATGACTTGGTAATGGATAATTGCACCATTACTCCCCACAGCAGAAATAGTATCAAAACTAATATCCTGTAGCAAATCACTATCTGCTCGAAATTGCCTTAATCGTTCAGCCGCTTGTATTTCATCTGTACTAGCAGAATCCATCCAATGTAAAAAACGAATCAATGCAATGCCATCTCTATGATGTGCAGCACGCGCCCCAGATATTTCAACATGATTTTTGCAAGCTTTAGGTAAAAGGCAAGGATCTGAACCTTTTATGATTTTTGTAGCACGAAGTCGATTAAAAAACCAAGTAGCAGAGCGTTTAGGATCAAGCAATACCGATTTTTTTTCACTACTTAAACGATCAAATACTTTTCCTAAATGTGTTGGAGGATAAATTGTGACAGCATTTCCCAAATGTTCAAGCAATTTAGCATCTTGTTTGCAAGTTTCTAAAAATAAAGTGACTTGTCCAGTATTATAGAGAATCGCAAAACATAAAGGTAATGGCGCATGAGGCACATCAGCACCACGGATATTTAATAACCATGCAATGGTATCTGGTGCAGTCATAACAGCCGCATCAATGCCCTCTTCAACTAATTTGCTTGCGATTTTTTCACGTTTTATTTGACTTGTCTCTCCTGCATAAACAATAGGATGAGGGATAACAGGTGCCATAGAAGGAGTAGGACGATTTATCCACACCGTATCTATCGGATTAGTTTCGCAAGAAATCAGTTCACCGCCCAATTTTTCACAAGCACATTGTAATGGTGCTAAATCATTTGGAGTATGTAACCACGGATCATAGCCCAACTTGGCAGGGGCTTGTTGGCTAATCCACTCTTCAGGTGAACAATCTTTTAAATGATAAGGTTGAAATAGGGATTGATCAACTTGAACTTTCACAGCTAATGTATAACGTCCATCCACGAAAATCGCTGATTGTTTACGATAAACAATTGCTAAGCCTGCCGACCCCGTAAATCCAGTCAACCATGCCAAACGTTGTGCAGAAGGATGGACATATTCTCCTTGATACGCATCAGTATGAGGGATAATAAAACCATCAAGTTCACGTTTTTCTAATTCTGCCAAAAGAGCGTGTAGGCGTTTATTCATGGATGCATCCTCATACATAATTTTAGCCCTTTATGACTAATTTCAGCTTTTGTCATAACTGCTTCTTGTTTTTTCCATATCTCATTGATATCTTGATAATCTAATGCTCTCGCTAATTCATCTACAGCATAAATTTTATCATGAACTTTAAATGTGATTATGCCAGGTGCTTGGCATTCCAATTCGCCTTTTGAGACAGTAAAAGGCCATTTATTACCGTATTCCTCTTGATTAAGAATCAAAGTAGATATGATCTTAATTTGTTTTTTCTTATAAAAATCAAGTTTACGTTGATACTTTGGCTCGTATGGAAAAAGCCTAACTAATTGTCTGTATTCTCTTAAATTGGCTTCAACTAAATCAGAAGGAAGCGTTGCCAATCTCTCCAATATCTTCTTCTTTTCAATTTTATTCAATTGATTTTGAGCATGTTGAATAACTTCTTGAAACTCATATTGATCAGCATAATCACACTGACGAGTAAACCTTATAGCATTATGATACTGATGTTCTTTCATTAATTTTGCAATTTCTTGAAGCACCATTGCTTTTTTTGCCTCTACAACCAACTTTGTTGATCGACAATCAAACTTAACATGCGGCTTCGCTTTTATAATAAGCTTTTTATACTCTCCTGTTTCATATAAGAGGCGTAATTTATCAAGCTCTTTTTCAAATGCCATTTTGGCTTCAAGCATTTGTTTTTGTACCTTTGAACTATTTAAAGAAGCTAATCGTTGGTAAACTTCAGCATATTGTCCTGCTTTCATCATTTGAGGTACTGGCTTCAGTGCGATTTCGATTTGTTTTTGTTTCAATTTGTTTTTTGCATTATTTACCCACTCTCTTACCTGAGGAGCAAAAGTGATATAAGGTGTGCCTTGCTTAATAACTGCTTCGTAAAAATGATTTTTATACAACAGTTCTAATTGGAGAAGTTGCTTATCTCGTATAGCAAGATAAGCCATTTTACGATTCTTTCGTTTTTCTCTCTCAAAATACGCACTTAAAGATTTAAGATCTTCATCATTATTTGGATCTAACCAAAGACTTTGTATCAAAAAACCGACTAATAAGCGTTGTTCATCGGTTTCATAATATAATGAGATATTCGTTATCACAATACCCAATAAAATAATTATAAGTTTGCTACTAGGAGCACGAATCATCAAGTATGGGGAAATGAATATAGCAACAAGAATAAAAATTAAGCCCTCTTTGAAAGAAGTCATTAACAGAGCTAAACCAAAAACGAAAATCACTATAGTAAAAATCCAATTAATTAGCCGTGGGATACTCTTTATAAAAGCGAGTATCATTTGGAATCCAATCTTCAATTGCCTAAAAACAAAATGGATTAATCTATAAAGATTATTTTTGTTTATTTTCATAAAATAGTTTCATTAATTATAGCCACATACCTTTGGGATTTCTCCCAAGATATTATAATTCAGCTAGGATGAGTAAATCTAGCATCAATTCTGATATGATCTTTGAAAATATTGTCAGGATAAGGTTTACTAACAAGTAACAATTCAAATCCATCTTTTTTATAAGTTTTTAGAAAATTTTCTAATAACTCATCAAGCCATTCCTGCTTGCATATTAAATGAACACTAAAATGTTCTTTCATGTTAAATTCCTAAAATTTCTTGTAATAGTTGTTTGAAAATTATCATACAGTACATGATAACTGATAACTGATAACTATAAATAGACAAAATATTTTAACCATTGTACAATGCTCATAAGTAAAAAAGAGGTTTATTTTATGAAACGTTGGTTAAAATATTCATTAATATTAATATTATTCCTATTAATAACACTTATCAGTGGGATTGCTTGGATCATTAGCACTGAGACAGGTTTACGTTTTATTGTCACCAAAGCACAACAATTTGCACCTGGAACATTGAAAATTGAAACGTTACAAGGACGTTTACTAGATCAAGTCAGTTTTACAGGACTATTTTATCAACATGAAGAGACAGTTGTGCAAGTCAATTCATTTCTTTTTAATTGGGATAGTTCTGCTTTATTAGACTTGAAATTACATGTCAAACAACTACATATTGATGGTATTGAACTGGATTTACCAAAAAATACAGATAAAAAAATAGAGAAAAAAGAGTCTACAGAGATAAAAATACCTGATATACACTTACCCATACAAATCGCCATTGATGATGTACAAATTAATAAAATAACAATTAGAACTGTTGATGCTGAACCTTTCATTATTGAGGCTATTGAATTAAGTTCCACGACTTCTTCTGTATTATCTTTACAATATTTTCAAGTAAAATCACCATTATTTAACGCGAAATTGACTGGTGAAATCGGTTTTACTGCACCACATAAAATAAACCTAGCTCTTGATTGGTCTGCTAATTTACCTGATTTCACTGTTGCGGGGAAAGGACAATTAAGCGGTGATACACAAAAACTATTATTAAGCCATACTGTCAGCAAACCACTAATAATAGAATTAAAAACCACCGTTGTAGATTTACTTGGTGCATTGACAATGGATGCTCAATTAACATGGCAAGATATATATTGGCCATTGGTGGGTACAGAGCGTCTTGTGAACAGTCAAGAAGGACAGGTGACTTTATCAGGTAGCCTAGATAATTATCAATTGGGTTTCAAAACAAAATTAAGCGGAAAGCAAATACCTGTAGGACACTGGACATGTACTGCGCAAGGTAATCAACAAGCTTTAACAATAACAAAATTGACTACAAAAACTTTAGAAGGAGTGATAAATGCGACAGGAAAAGTGACTTGGCAGCCCAAATTACTCGCACAGATAAACCTTTCTGCTTCTCAACTTTCTCTAAAAGACTTATGGCAAGAGTGGCCAGATAATTTTAAACTTAATAGTCAATTACTTGCCAATCTTGATGGTAATGATTTTAAAATCGAACAATTACAAGTCAATTTACCCAATAGCAGCGTATCTCTTCAAGCAGAAGGGACATTAGCAGGTGAAAAGACTTCTTTTAAAACGAATTTAGCATGGCAAGGGTTACAATGGCCACTTGTAGGGAAAGAATCACTGATAAAAAGTAAAAAAGGTCAGATCAATTTATTTGGGACACCGCAAAATTATAAAATAAATCTAAAAACTCAAATAGTAGGGAAAGATATTCCACCTGGAAAAATCGCGCTAGCTGGCCATGGTAATTTGCAAGAATTTACTTTGAAGTCATTAAATACAAAAATTCTTCAAGGGGCTGTAAATGCGACGGGGCAAATCAGTTGGCAACCCAAATTGAAAGGACAAATAAAGCTAGATGTCTCTAAAATAAGTCTAAAAAAATTATGGAAAGACTGGCCTGATAAATTAAGGCTTAAAAGCCAATTATTGGCACAAATTGATGGAAATGATTTCAAAATCAAGTATTTGAAAATACTTCTACCAAAAGCTGAAGTCTCTCTTCAAGCAGAAGGGACATTAGCAGGTGAAAAGACTTCTTTTAAAACGAATTTAGCATGGCAAGGGTTACAATGGCCACTTGT
>DAOVTJ010000193.1 GCA_030633165.1 Thiomargarita sp.
GAAACGAAAGAATCAACTACTCCATTTACTTTACCGCCTGAAGCTGTGCTAAAAAGAGTTATCCATGCTTTAGAATCGTCTAAGCCGCAGCCACGTTATTATGTGACTTTTCCCACTTACTTTTTAGTTAATTTAAAGCGATTACTTCCACATCGGGCAATGGATTGGGTGTTGCGATATTTTTCTTAATAATCGATCCCAAATTATGGGATCGAGTATTCTTCTTAATCTTCTTTAACAACTAAATTAAAGGGTAATGAGTCTAAATCTTCTTCAAATTCTTCACCAAATTCTTCGGCTGAATCATTATCTTCATCATAAAGCCAGTTCACGGTAATATTATTACCATTTTTGACTACACCGTCTTCTAATTTTAGAAAAAATTCTAGCAACATTCTTGAGGTGCTACTATTAAAATAACTAATCTCAAGATTTACAATAACTACTTCATTAGTTAGTTGTTTGAGATAGTCTGTTAGCCAAGAAAAAATTGGTGTGGAAAATTCTGATATATTTTCTGGATAACATTCACCTTTTAGAACAAGTATATTCTTTTCAGTATCAAAATTGATAGAAGGTGTATGCTTAGTGGCTTTTATTTTTAAATTATCCATGAATTATCCCTAAATTTCAGTCCGAAAAGAGAAAAATGCAAATTTTTCATCAATCTTGCGAAAATCAAATTTTAGCGGTGTCACTGATCTTCTCGCTAATTCAATAAAACCCAATCCTGCACCTTTACTCTTTTCATGAGGCGCCTTTCTACGTTGTTCCTTGTAATAAACTTTAAGTTCATCTTTGGACATATTTGTTAATTGAATGAGTTGTTCACGAAGAAAACTGACGTCGGTATTTTCAATCATATTGCCACAAACAACATAATAATGTCCATTTTCATAACCAACCACAAGAATGCCGTTACGCAATTCACCTTTTCCAGCTTTGGCTTCAGGAACAATTTCAGCAGAATAATGGATAATGTTTTGTGCTTGTTCCACAAACATCGCAAAAACCTTGAGAATAGTTGAAGGACTTGTTTTTTCCTGGTGCATTTTATTTCTCAAAGTCTCTCCAATTTCCATCAAAAGCGTTTGTGAAATTGGACCACTAAAACAAAAAAAGATACCTTGTGTATCTAGTTCTGTTTTCAAATAATATATATTTTCTAGCATTTCAAAATCATCCTCATGGGTGGTGAAAACAGTACAAGTTTCTTAAAAACTTTTGCTTAGCATGAAAAAGACTTGCTCATCAGCATTATCTAGGTCTGTATCGCTAATGTTTAGCGACAATTCAAAATCCGAAATGCCATAAGAGACAGAGGCTCCATAATAAATGTAGTCGTCTACTCCGTAGTTTGCATTAATGTCAATGGTTTGCTGTCCCACATACACACCAAAGCCTAAGCCATTATTTAAGCTTTGACCAATATTGAAGGTATAATTGTGAGCCTCTCCTGATTCACCAAAAAATTCAGGTGAGTAATCATAAGATAACCCAAATTCAGTTCCCATAGGCAGACTATAACCCAAGCTGATGTTAACTTCAGCAAAATCGTAGTTTAAGTTGCTATCAGCGCCTGGATATAAAAAGTAAGTCCCCTGAATACCATAGCTGAATCCATTGTTCAACTCATTGCTGAAACCAATATAAAGATCGATTTCATGATCCGCACGATCATGCGGATCGACACTAGCATCTTCTAAAAATTTGACATTAGAACCCCAAATCCCTGCAGATAAGCCGGAATCATGACTAACATCAAAACCACCTTGTATAGCTGGTCCTTCATCGGTTTGGACCAGACCACGAAAAATATAATTGCTAGTTAAAGCGACATTTGCGCTGACTTCAAGGGGCGCTGCTTGGACAGTAGGCAGGATCGTAAATAAAGCAGTTATTAATGCTGTTTTATGTGTAAATTTCATAGACATTCCTTTACAGGTAAAATGTGACGTTATATACAACATATTAAAAAAATATTTGACAAATATAACACAATTTCATTCAAAAACAAAATTCATTTTAATATTCTGGATTTTGTGCTAGCAAAATCAAAGCAGCTGAACAAACATCGACAGGAGTTTTACTATCAATTAACGCATATAGTACACGTTCAATTACATCTTTTTCAATATTTCGAGTAATAAAGACAATTTGTGAACATCGCTCTTCACTAGGCCACGCATCTAAAGTGACCGGAGGTTGTAAAATGTGCTGAACACCTTGAATAATAACAGGTAAATTTGTTTCATAAGTATAAGCAATACCTTTAATTCTTAACAAGTCTTTACCACGCAAACGGGTTAATAGTTGTATCCAACGTTCTAGGGTTAGCCAATGTAAAGGGGTATTGTGTTCAATGCAAAATGTTTTAATATAGGCATCATGTCGTTCTTGTTTATTATAAATATCAGCTTGTAACCAACGAGTCACATCCCGTTGTCTGGTTTGGGGATTGTAAGCGTTATTATTAAATAATATTGTTGCATCTGGTTTTGTATCATGTATCAAGGCAGTGGGGTTAATCTGCTGCAAACGTTGTTTTAATTTATCAAGCATTACTGTGGAAACTAAATCAATTTTAGTTAAGCACAGATGATTTGCTAAAGCGACTTGTTTGACAGATTCATCGTATTCTTCAAGTTGTTGTGTGCCCAGCAGGGCATCAACAGTTGTAATAATGATTTCTAAACGATAATGGGCGATAATGAATAGATCATTCATTAAGGTGCGTAAAATGGGGGTAGGATCAGCGAGTCCTGTGGTTTCTATTAAAACTTGTTTAAATTTTGGAATATCATGACGTGCTCGCTTATGAAATAAATCCTCTAATGTGTTGATTAAATCCCCACGTACAGAACAACATAAACATCCCCCTTCAAGCATTATTATGTCTTCAGTTGTTGCTTGAACTAATAAATGATCAATACTAATTTCGCCAAATTCATTAACAATAACAACACTGTGTTGTAGTTCGGCTTGAACTAATAAATTATTAAGTAGAGTAGTTTTGCCGCTACCAAGAAAACCAGTAATAATATGAATGGGTATGCGAGTTTGCAAGTTTTCTCTTGGTAACTTTTTCATATTTTAAAACACTTACTTTTTTTTCTGTGTGGCAAGAAATTCAGTATCAGGATAAGTGTGTGAATCTCCCTGTTTCAAAATATAATAAAACATATTGTCAGAATATTCTGAAATTTTATCATAATGATAAAGTAGACATTTTGTTTGGATATCTTTATCTAGCTTATTAATTAATTCAGACAAATGTGGATGTACACCAGATGGAAATGGTGTGGTTTCACAATCCATATAAATTCTATTAGCCCGCTTATAAAGTTGTTTTAATTGTGGGGGCATGATAGATGCAATATCAGTTGGCATCAAAATATTGTAACCACTTGTGTGTTGCAAATTGATCCCGTAACTTGGCATTTCTTCAGAACTGGAAATCACATGCATTGCAAAAATAGGTATGATTGTCCAAGAACCATTTTTTTCTTGAAAAGTATGTTTTTTTGTTTGTCCATTTTCCTGTTTACCAAGAATATGGATATCAAAGTAAGTTTCCAAACTGACATCATGCACACCTTGTAAGGTATCTAAACCAGGTCCAAGGGCTCTTTTTAAAGGATCCAATACTTTTCTATGAATAAAAAGGTCGGGTTTAGTATTGTTAGGGGGGATTGGCCACCATTCATTTTCAAGAAGAAGTTTGTCTGCAATAAATTGATCTTGAAGCCAATCTTTTTTCGCCTGTGTATAGTATGGATTAAAAAAGCTTGTCAGTGCTAAATATTCCATACCACCGATATGATCATTGTGGGGATGTGAAATATAAATACCATCTATATCAGCAGAGCTTAATTCCATGCTTTTTAAGGCATGTCTCAAATCAGAACCAGCATCAATCAGTAAACGGTATGGTCCGTTTCCTCTTTTACTGGGCATATCAAATTCAATCAAAAAATTAGACTGCCATCTAGGTTTATAGTAACGTTGACTCAGTTTATCCATTTCAGCAGCAATCAAATCTTGAGTAATATCTTTCTGTGCCACTTTCAAAAGGAGAGCACGAACTTCTTTGACAGAAATCACTTCTTCATACGAACCTATGGCAAAGGCTGAATGGACACCTATTGCGGTTATTTTCATATAATCTTCCAATTATTTTATTTTTTTTAAGTATATCACTTAATGCATGATTTTTTGTATACGTGTAATCATTATTGCATAAATAGTATAGTTATATCCTTGTATTTTAATCATGAGAAATAACCCTATCTTTATTGTGAGATTTAGTATAGACTATGCCATTCTCTCAATAACGCCTTAAATAACGATATGATGTTAACAACACAAAAGACCTTATTTACGCTCATAATAGGCTTTATTTTCATAACGGGTTGTAGTCAAGAGACTTCCCCTCAACAAACAGAATCAAGCATTCAACCTGCTCCGTTAGTTGAAAAAATACCAGTTGAGGCTGGTGAAGATATTCCGCTTAAATCTGCTCCAATAAACCTAACCGAAGGGATGCGTGTTTATAACACTATTTGTATGGGATGCCATGTCCCTGGTTTGCTTAATGCACCAAAACTTGGGGATAAGGATGCGTGGGCACCTCGTATTGCACAAGGGATGGATATTTTAGTTGCACACAGTATAAATGGTTTTAAGGTTATGCCCGCTAGGGGCGGAAATCCCAGTTTATCAGATGAGGAACTGAGAAATGCTGTGGCTTACATGGTGTCGAAATCTCAATAGTCTATGAGATAATAAACCAAGTTTTTTTTGTTCAAAAAAAACTTGGTTCTACTCTATTTTTGCTCTAACATAAGCAACGCCATGTCATCGACGATCTTC
>DAOVTJ010000137.1 GCA_030633165.1 Thiomargarita sp.
AAATGGTGGGCAAGATAAACCCTTGCCCACCCTACAATGCCATTTTTAAATTTAATTGTAGGGTGGGTAAGCGGGCGGCGTAAACTTTGAAAAAATGAGATATCTCTCCGCTTGCCCACCATTTCTTGAGATATTTTGAAAATGAAGGGCAAGATAAACCCTTGCCTTCACTAGATTATTGACCAATATAAAGTTAAAAAGGATAAAAGAAGTGGCAACGACCCTAATCGAGAAGATGACAGCTATATTCTGGAACTGATAAAGAAGGTAATCACCGTGAGTTTAGAGACTGTGGAGATTGAAATAAACAAAATAGAAAATCGAGGATAAAATTATTTTATCCTCGAACCCAACTATTTCACCCTTAATACAGCAGCATCTCCCCGCCCAAACACATCAGGCTCATACATTTCTTCAGCATGCGTCGCCATCACACCAAACTCTCCTGCCGCTATCGCTTGAGCCACATACGATAAATGATAATTGCCCGCAGATAAATAATCAGCATAGAAAATTGCCGCTTGATGACGTAATTCCTTATGATAAAAAGAATTACCATATTCCTCCCAATCATCAGAGCTAAGAAATTCATCAACTTGAGAAGAAGTGGCTAAATCACGATTCACAGGTTCTAAACCACCAGGAATCGGATCATTTAGCACAACAAAATATCGCGGAGCTGTCACAGAAACATATAAATCAACTCTAACCAACTCACCCTGCTTAATTTCAATTGGATTATTTAACAAAACCCATTTTCCATCACGTTTAACATGATATTCACGACTGACCTCGATACCAGCATCAACTGCATCTTCATTCTTATCAGAATAAGCCATTCGCACCGTATAATATAAACGTCCTCTGCCCTCTCGTTCCAATTTAACAGTCGACTTTTCACTTAAAGCATGCGAAACAGAAACAGGTGGATTTCTCACATCATTAAATGAAGTCTCACCAATCTTTTCAGAATCGACCCAAGTTTTCACCATCATTACAGGTTTGGTTTTCTCATAAATACGAGCGTATTCAATCAAAGCAGTCATACAAAACATATTTTCTTGAGTGTTTACCCAACGACTTGATAAATTTTGTCTAATAGTACGCACTAGTTTAAAAGGAATATCTTCCATAATCCCATTAAAACTACTCAAAATAGAACACTGGGTACGCAATGATGAAGATAATAAATGTTTATAGCCCTCATCCAAATCTTCCACAAAAGATATTTTGCCAGAGGTTTGAGTCGCATGAGCCATAATCATATCAACCACATCAGAACGGATAGCCTCAGTACCAGGGATTTCGGAAGCAGCCGCTAAAAATTGAGATTTACCAAATAAATCCATTTCTCCTAAATGAATTTTATAGCGGTGAATATCATCAATCGTAATTTTACCTTGTTTTGCTAAAGCAGATAATGCGACGGCTCGTACAGAAGAAGCCATCCCTTTTGAATAAAAATCTGGCAGAACATTCTTCCGTAACAAATTTAGTAGATAATCATGTAACTTCTTCTCTACTAAATTTGGAATTGTTTTCCCACCTTCCCGTAACCAGTTAAATGCTAAAGCCGTATATGCACTTAAATAAGGACTAACATGGTCATTCTTAGCAATAAAATAAGCCATACCGCCATTCGGAGCTTGATATTCCTTAGCTAAGCGTAAAATATCATCAGGTAAAGTATCACTGCCTTCCCACTTTAACCCTAAATAATCTTGTAATTGAGTATAATGCGAAGCCATTGTGCCTTGACTAAGTTTTTGCTCCCAACAAGCATAAGGATAATCACGCATATATTCAAAAACGCCATCAACACCACCTATCACCGTCGGTGAAGAAATGACAGTCAAACTACCCACATCCATCACAGTTGGAATCTTCACAGAATCTGCAATAGTACTACCATAAATTGAAACAGTTGTTGTGGGAAGACGGGGATAAACCTTTAATGTTTTGCGTAAACTATCACCCTCAGGCACCGTCGCTAAAAATTCAATAATTCCAGCACCAGACGTCTCAATAGGCAAAGTTTTAAGATAACGCTTATAGGGCTCTGCTGTAAGCTTAGATGCTTGTTTGACAGGCTTTATCGGACCATTTGCATTTAAAATAACATTCAAATCCTGTTGCTTATCAGTTCGATTCATCACCGTAAAAACAGCCTGAAACTTATCACCTGCCAAAACCTGATTAGGCAAAGCAGATCGAATTTCAATGGGTTGATTAACTTTAAAATTAGCCTCACTCAAGCCCATACGATCACTAGGTGTCATTGCCATCACCAAAACACGCCACCCTGTTAAATTATCAGGTAGTGTAAATTTAACTTGAGCTTTACCATCCGTTTTAAGGGAAGGATTCCAATAGCTCACAAATTTAAATAGAGAACGCATACTCAAAGCCGAACCACCGCCATCTCCCCCTGCATTAGCACCCTTTTTCTCAAATTTAATCCGTCCAACCAAACGCTTCAATAAATTAAAATTAGCCATATCTAAAGCATCCAAGGTATAAAACCCTTTATACGGATCAAAAGCATCTCGTCCTTCTGCTAATAAGTCAAATACAGATTCATCTAATACAGAAATGGCTAACTCTATGGGTTCACTTGTTGGAGTAGTGTATAAATCAATCGTCACCTCTTCACCAGGTTTATACACCGCTTTATCAGTTTTGATATCCACCACTAGCTCTTTATAAGAATCATGCACAATCGTTTGCACATAACCCATACGAAAAGCGGGCTTACCTAAATCCACCAGATTTTTACCGATTGGCTTAGCAACCCGTGGAGACATCACAGTAACAGAGACATAAAAACCAGGCACATAATCGGCTTCAATGGGAAATTCAATCACTTCTATACTATCTTTAAAAGTTTGTACCCAACTTTTGATTGTGCCAAACCGTTCGATCGTGACTAAAGCTTGTGCACCAGGATATGGGTTTTTAACCATATAACGTGCAATATCACCTACTTTATAATTCACCTGTTCAGGCACAATTTCCAAATTATGCCCAGGCGCGCTCTCCCACATCACATAGCCTTCCCCAATTGCCCATTGTCTCACCGTTGTCGAATGAAGACGATTTTTACTATCCTTAATAGTTGCGGTGATTCTATAATCACCCGCTTTTTTGGGTATAAAGCTACAAGGAACGTTCGTTATTTCAGATGTTTTATGACAAATCGCAGTATTAACCCACTGATGTTCATAACGTGTTAAATAAGCATTACCTGCCCCTTTAACACGAGAAGCTTTAGTCACAAGATGTTCAATTTTTATTTCAACATCGGTGCCAGCAATAGGTTTCCCATATTCATCAACAACTAGACTTAAAATTTCAGCTTGTTTATTTGTTGTTAGTATCCAACTCGTTTCTTTCAAACCAACAAAACGATCTCGCCCAACATAAGCAGCAGTCGTGCTATTTGCGATATTCTTGCCTCGATCATCACGTACAGCACTTTCTACCCTTAATGTGCCATATAAGATGTCTGATTTTGAGGGTAAAGTAAATATTGTTTGCAATAACCCCTTATCATCAATTTTCTTATCTTCAATACTAAACACCGTTTCATCTTTCTTAGCAAATACATCAAACTCAAACCCTTTCGTATTCAAAACAGAAGGGCTAAGAATTGCAGTAATTTTTGTCTCGGCATTCACATAAGGACCACCAGCATGTAAAGTGGCTGATGTATTAACCTTAACTGTCTCACCAAGATGAAAAACTTTTCCTTCTAAATCTGTAGTAACCCTAAACGGTGAAGGTGTAAAATCACTTACCAATACGCGAAATGGGTACCACCTACCGTATTTACTACTTAATTCAAAGTTATACCAGCCCACAGCAGCAGTTTTAACCAAATTAAATTCGCCATCAAAAGCCCCAAATTCTGAAAGATTGAAATCTTTCACCTCATGAGCAACATTTCCCATTGGATCAATCACCGTTAAGGTATACCCCTCTGTCGGTGCTGCTATAAACTTTTTATTACTCTGATCGCGCACAAAAACCTTATATTGCACCGTATCGCCCACTTTATAAACACCTTGTGCAGTCGTTCCCCAAGTATGAATATGTCCATATTTTTCTCGTCTATAGGGATACACGGACATTGAGAGGCGATAAAAATAATCTAATGGTAATAAAGCAATATCTTGATCTTTTTGACAACGAATAAAAAAGCGGTGTTCTTTTGCATAATATGCAGAAGCATGCTTTAATTCAGGATCAAGTGTTTTTGTACCTGGGAGTAAAGCGATACCATTAATATCGGTGATAGCAATGGCTAAGGGTTTAGATGTATTCTCAAAATTGTTTAAATATATTGAAACATCGACATCACTAACAGGTAAACCTGTTGCAAAATCTGTCACCCACACTAAAGTATTATGATGTCCCAATTTTGTTTGGATATGATAAGGCGTGATTTGGCTACGAAACCAGTTATAATCACTTGCATCAACATTATTGACATCTGGTGTAGTGGTAAAATAGCCCTGTACAAAACCACTAGGCTTTGAAATTAAATCACGAATACCCAATGGATGTCTAAAAGTCACATCTTCCACTTGAGGCATAGCAATGCTTTTTTGTTTTTGAGCACTCCACCCTTGCGGGGTTAATAAGCGATAATTAAAAGTAATTTCATCCAAATTACTGATAATAATAGGCACTTCGCTATCAATACCCTTTTCTAATACAGATATTTCATGTGTAAAATAATGATTTGGCGCTAGATGATCAGTCAGAAATGATAAATCTATTGGTTCAGGTAAAGAACGCCCAAACTCATCTTTAAATGTGATTGCCTCACTTTTTAACTGATAAGCATGATAGGGTTTAAAAGCACTTGGTAATGTGAGACGATAACTTTGATATTTTTTATGAGAACGCCCCAATTCTGAAGAACTCGATACATTATCCCAAGGATCAGAGCGTCCATCCGATAAAGTTGGACTGATAACCAAATTTTCCTTGACGACTTCCTTAATAACAGGGCTAGAAAATTGCAAAGAAATATTTTGCTGTGGATCGCACCGTAGATCTTTATTAAGTGTATCCATCAAAACCCAAGTCCCATTTAACATCGTACATTCCACACCAAGAAATTGAAATTTCGGAAATGTATGAAAACTAACAACAGTGCGTTCTTCAATACCCAATTCTGAACCATTCTGGGCTTGAATACCTTGTTCAACCTTTAATCTTACCTTTGTATCTAAAGGCAATAATTGTCTAGGTGACACTATCCATGATGTATTGGAGGAGTGCTCTACTCGAATAGGTATACGCTTTTTTCTATTCGTTTGAAAATAAAGATGCTCAGCAACTGATTCACTACTCACTGTTTGATTAAAATAAACCTTAATTTTAGGTAAGCCAGGTGCTCGCCAAGTCTCAAAATAACTCGATCTAATTTTTGGTCGTTTAGTCACAAAACTGTGATGATAAGGTGCTTTCAAACGTTTTTTTGATTCAGTTTCAATACCAGGTAACATAAGGATATTGTAGCGTGTGGCTATTTGTAGTTTATCCTTATAATTGATTTTACACGCTAAATTAGAGGGATTAATCCAACGCCATTTACACTTAACGGCTGGTTTTATGGTCACAGGAATGTTATCACGTTCCATTTTCCCGAGAGGCACAACAGGTTGATTAAATGTAAAAACAATTTGCCGAAGATTCTGAACATCATTACCACTGGGTGTTACTCTCAAGATTTGCAAAGTTTTCAAAGAGTTTTTAAAACTTGTTGCAGCCCATGTCGGTTGAATTAATCCACATAGGATGGCTAATATCATTAAATATATTTTAGGCATTGTTTTCTTCTCTGGGTTAATTTTTAGTTATGACTTTGAATATAATTTTGCATAAGTCCCTGTTTTTTCAATTAATTCGGCATGTGTCCCTATTTCTACAAAACGCCCTTTTTCCATCACAACAATACGATCCGCTTTAGCAATTGTAGATAAACGATGGGCAATAATCAACGTCGTTCGCCCTTGCTTGAGTTTTTCTAATGAGTGTTGCACTTTAAGTTCTGATTGTGTATCTAAGGCAGAAGTTGCCTCATCAAAAATGATAATTGGAGCATCTTTTAAGAAAGCACGTGCAATGGCAAGGCGTTGACGTTGCCCCCCCGATAATTTCACCCCTTTATCACCAATTGTGGTTTCTAAACCTTCAGGCATTTCTTCAATAAATTCCATAGCATAAGCTGCCTGAATCGCTGCAATGATTTTATCACGCGGTGCATCTGCCATTGCCCCATAAGCAATATTAGCAGCAACACTATCATTAAATAACACCACTTCTTGACTAACAAGGGCAATATTGGCACGTAGTGTTTCTAAAGGTAAATCATTAATATTAATATCATCAATTAAGAGTTTTCCCTCTACAACGGTATAAAAATGTGGGATTAAATTCGCTAGAGTGCTTTTACCACTCCCAGAAGCCCCGACAAATGCGATAGTCTCTCCAGGGATAATATTTAATGAAACATCTTGTAAAGCAGGAGTGACTTGATCCTCGTAAGAAAAATGAATGTGTTGAAAACTGATTTTACCTGAAAAACGCGTCTTTTGAGGTATTCTATTTGGATTTTTCTCTGATTCTTGTTCTATTAACTTAAAAACACTTTCTGATGCTGCTAATCCTTGCTGCAATTTATCATTTACCTGAGTCAAACGTTTAATTGGACTAAGTAGCAACGCCATTGCCGTAAATAATGAGACAAAACCACCGAC
>DAOVTJ010000218.1 GCA_030633165.1 Thiomargarita sp.
GATCCCCATGATCGTCCCGTTTATTGGATTGGTCCCGCTGGACCTGAACAAGATGCAGGCGTAGGTACAGATTTTGATGCCATTAATCATTCTTTTGTATCAATTACACCTTTACATGTTGATTTAACACGCCATTCGGCTCTCTCATCACTGGGCGATTGGTTAGCAAAGGATTAAAAATATGTGCGGTATCGTCGGTGCAGTGGCAAAACGCAATGTAGTGCCTATTCTTATTGAAGGTTTAAAACGTCTTGAATATCGTGGTTATGATTCAGCAGGACTTGCCACACTAAATGAACAAAAACTTGAAAGACAACGTGTCATTGGCAAAGTGAGTGAGTTAGAAACTGCCCTAAAAGATAATCCTTTATCTTCACATTTAGGTATTGCTCATACACGGTGGGCAACACATGGAAAACCCACTAAAAAAAATGCCCATCCCCATATTTCTAATGATGATATTGCGGTGGTTCATAACGGTATCATTGAAAACTATTCTCAATTGCGCCAATCGCTAGAAATACAGGGTTATCAATTTAATTCTGAAACAGATACTGAAGTGATCGTTCATCAAATTCATTATCATCTCGCACAAGGACATGATTTTTATGCTGCGGTTCAAGCGACAATACAAGTCCTAGAAGGCACGTATGCGATAGCCGTTATTAGTAGCAAAGTACCCAATCGTTTATTGGCGGCACGGAGTGGAAGCCCGTTAATTATTGGAATTGGTATTGATGAATATTTTATCGCTTCTGATATTGCTGCCTTGATTTCAGTCACACAGCGGGTGATTTTTTTAGAAGATGGGGATATTGTTGATATTCAAGGTGATCAATGCCGTATTTTTGATTTGGATGGTGAAGCAGTTCAACGCCCTGAGCATTTAAGTCAGTATCAAGCTGATGCGGTGGAACGCGGTGAATATCGTCACTATATGCATAAAGAAATCTTTGAACAATCTCGTGCATTGACAGATACATTAGAAGGTCGTATTCATAATGGACGTGTGTTAGAAGCCGCTTTTGGTCCAAAAGCACAAGCTATATTTGAAAATATTGAAGCGGTGCAAATTGTTGCTTGTGGCACCAGTTATCATGCAGGATTAACAGCTAGATATTGGATTGAATCCTTAGCAAAATTACCTTGTCGCGTTGAAATTGCCAGTGAATTTCGCTATAGAAAACCTTTAGCAAATCCCAAAACTTTGCTTGTCACCTTATCCCAATCTGGTGAAACAGCAGATACACTTGCGGCTTTGGCGGAAGCGAAACGCCTAGGATTTGGTCCAAGTTTAGCGATTTGTAATGTTCCAGAAAGTTCAATAGTCCGTGCTTCTGATTTAGTTTTAATGACACATGCTGGTCCTGAAATTGGTGTTGCCTCTACAAAAGCCTTTACAACACAATTACTGTCATTATTGATGCTAACTGTGATACTAGGACGTCATGCTGGTATGAGTGCTGCTTTTGAAGAAAAAATTGTCACTGCGATGCTTTCTCTACCCAGACACATTAAAAATGTTTTGACACTAAATGAACCCATTAAACAGTTAGCAGAACAATTTGCTAAAAAGGAACATGCCTTATTTTTGGGACGTGGCATACATTTTCCCATAGCAATGGAAGGTGCCTTAAAACTCAAAGAAATTTCTTATATTCATGCAGAGGCTTATCCTGCTGGCGAACTCAAACATGGACCACTGGCTTTAGTCGATGCAAAAATGCCTGTCATTGCGGTGGCACCAAATGATGATTTACAAGAAAAATTGAAATCAAACTTGCAAGAAGTTCATGCAAGAGAAGGACAATTGTATATTTTCGCCAATCATCGTGCGATTATGCAAGATTTTGATTATATTCAAGTGATTGAAATAGGAGAAGTTGATGAGATCATTTCACCGATAGTTTATACCATTCCTTTACAATTATTAGCTTATCACGTAGCTTTGATTAAAGGCACAGATGTTGATCAGCCAAGAAATTTAGCTAAATCGGTGACGGTGGAATAAAGAGATGATTAAAACAGGAATAGGACAAGATAGCCACCGCTTTGATTTTGAAGATCAAACAAAAGAATTGAAATTGGCTGGAGTAATATTTGACAGTGCGCCTCCTTTGCAAGGCAATAGTGATGCTGATGTGGTCTTACATGCACTATGTAATGCTATTTCTGGTGTTACTGGCATTAATATTCTTGGTGCCATCACTGATAATTTATGTCTAAAACATGGCATCACCGACAGTCGTATCTATGTACAAGAAGCCCTAAAGTTTTTAAAAGAATGGCGTTTAACTCATGTATCATGTAGCATTGAATGCCAAACACCCCAAATAACACCTAAAATTCCAGACATGAAAATGAGTCTCAGTGAATTATTAGGACTAGAAACACAAGATATAGGCATCACCGCAACAACTGGAGAAGGATTAACGGCTTTTGGACGTGGCGAAGGCATACAAGTATTCTGTATTGTCACGGCTATTCAAAAAAATTTTATAACTACTCCTCCCATTTGCCATAAGTCTCAAAGTTATTTATAAGAAAAAGCGGCATTTCGATGATGTCGCCTACCCCCTTATTTACGGACAACTCTAATATGCCTAAATTATCTGTAATCATCATTACAAAAAACGAAGAAAACCATATTAAACAATGTCTAGCATCAGTCGCTTGGTGTGACGAAATTATTATTGTAGATTGTGGCAGCACCGATAATACCGTTGAATTATGCCGTCATTATACCAATAAAATTTTCATTACCGATGATTGGCCTGGTTTTGGTCCCCAGAAAAATAGAGCTTTAGCAAAAGCAACGGGGGAATGGGTTTTATCAATTGATGCTGATGAACAAGTGACAACAACTTTACAACAAGAAATCAAACAAACTATCACTCATGCTACTGAGAGTGCCTTTCGTATTCCACGTAGATCTCGTTATTGTGGACGATGGATTAAACACAGTGGTTGGTCACCAGATTATGTCACACGCTTATTTCGGCGCAGTTGTGCCAATTTTAGCAATGATTTAGTTCATGAAAAAATATTATTACAAGGTAATATTGGTACATTGAAAACACCTTTATTACATTATTCTTTTGAATCACTGGAAGAAGTCTTAGAAAAAGTTAATAACTATTCTTCTGCTAATGCTCAAATGCATTATGCTAAAGGAAAAAAATCCAGTTTGAGCAAAGCCATCTTACATGGATTATGGGCTTTTTTGCGAACATATTTACTACGTGCTGGTTTTTTAGATGGACGCGAAGGTTTTATGCTAGCGGTATCCAATGCAGAAGGCACTTATTATTATTATCTAAAACTGCTCTTTATACAGGATAGGACTTACGCATTGACAAACGAAAAATAATCAGAACGCATTATCTCTTACGACTAAAAATAGATTAATTATCAAGAACTTAGAATAAAAATAGACTTCTAATCGTTATAATCCCATAAAAGCCAAAATTGAAGGCATAAAAAAAACTTGACAATTAATATTTAATTATGTTATGTAACTATTTAACGCTTCCTTTTGAATAAAATCTCGAATAACCTCATTGAACAAGGTTTTTTTGATTTCATACCAGTTAGTAATCAGGTTCTGAACTCGCAGAAATTCGAGTCTTACAAATGCACTAATAGCACAAAAGATATGATTGTTAATAGCTTTTGTACCTCTGACTTGGAAGCGTTCAACATTACAAACTTGTTTTATTGCTCGATGAAATTGTTCTATAGCTTTTCAGAAAAAGATTTTTAAGCTAAACCGCCAAAATTTGTCAAACATCGGAGGTTTTTGGCCAAAATCTTTATCTGAAATACTATATATTCCAATGTTCACTGTGAATACGTTCAAAATCATCATAACTGATTGAATCAATATTGTCATTTTGGGATTGGTACAAGACATAATATCGATATTCGTTTTTGAATATTTTCTTACAAATCTTGACAAAATTAAATCCCTTGAGATAAACAGTTACACTCGAATTATCAGGAATATCTAAATTTCTTATTTGTATATAAGTACCTTTTTCAATGGAGACCAAACGATTATTCTTCAGTGCAAACATAAAATTCAATTCTTGGTGTTTCAGGAATTTGAAATTATCTAAGCTGGAATACCAACTATCTCCTGTTATCCATAAGGGTTGCAGTCCCCATAATTGGACTTCCTTTAGCA
>DAOVTJ010000187.1 GCA_030633165.1 Thiomargarita sp.
ATTACAAAAAATATTATATTGAAAAACAATTACTTATATTGACTTTCATTCATCATTCACCATTCACCAAGTTTTTTTCAAAACTCGAAACCATTCATAATTAATTTATGTTATAATATTTATCATACCATATAATCACTTATCTATTAACTTAATAGCATTGAAGCGTGTAGAATAGGCAATTTCGTTACCCACTACGTTTAAGCTGAGGAAATGGATAAAGTGAACAAAATATAAAACGGTTTGATTATTGACTAGATGAAGTTTGTTTAATATAATCAAATTCAAATTTCTTATGATGTAATACAACTCAACTACTAAAAAGGAAAAAAAGTGAATCAAACCGAAAAAAAGGTGGGCGATGAAATACGGGATGAAGAAATAGTGTTGTACGACTCTGCACCCTCTATGATTCGTAACAGACCTTTTTCATTCAGCTTCTCTGTCATGGCAATGTTTCTGGGGATATTCGGAGTAATTAGTTATCTAGGGACTGAGGAACGACTTTGGATGGTCCTGTCTGTCATTGCGATGATTATGGGAAGTATTGGATTTATAATCTTGTTCTTTTGGTGGCTGAAAGTCATCAATACGAGATTGACTGTGACGAATGAAAGGGTTGGTTTTAGAAAGGGTATCCTCTCTAAGAATATACGCGAGATATTTTTGTCTGATATCCGGAGTGTACAAATAAACCAGCGTTTTATGCAACGCTTGTTCGGCACAGGACATATCGAAATATCAAGCGCGGCGAGTGGCACTGCTGAAATTTCAATTGATGGCATACCCAAGGCTTATTATGTCAAGGAGATCATAGATAAGCATCGTCGTCAAGATAAGACTGAGAAAGTGGTGAATGATGGTGAGTAGCGGGTAATACGTTCAGCTAAGTAGGCCGTTGCACTGTCTTTTTCGTGCAACGCCATCTGAGGCCGACTAGACCTGACAGGTTTCCAAAACCTGTCAGGTCTGATTCAACATGGTAGAATTGATTTCAAGCGCGTTCCTTATTTGGAAGCAACAGTTTTCGTACATTTTTGTTGGCATTATTCAATTTAAAACTACCAATTTTTTCTTGTTCCAGATAAAGCAAACACGCTTTAAGCATATCATGCTCTAATGCGAATAATAGCGGATAATAGCGTTTTTTGTCGATTTTTAAATATTCTTCAAATAACACTAAATGAATGCGGCGAGTTGCTTTAAGATTATTAACCCGTTCCTCAAAGTACTTAATGACTCGTTCAGTCAAATATTTTTCTCTCGCATTAGATAATACTTCTAAAGCATTACCCTGATTAGCGCGATTTAATGATAATAATCCAACACTCACTCTCTGAAAAAATTCCAGATTTTGTTCAGAAGCAAAGGTAATAATCGTCAAAACATGGAGCAGATGCTCCTCAATAATTTCTTGCAATATTTTGGTGATTAAATCATTCACTTTATTCGTCTGTTCTAATGATTCATGTAATTTTAATAAACCATTCATTTGAACAAATTTTTTTAGTGCATTATTGCCATCTTCTCGCAAACGCTGACGTTGTTTATCATTAAGTTTAGGATAAATCAGAGATAAAATTTCAAACCGTTGTTGTACGGATATTTTATTAGAAAACAAATGTTCAATGAGTGTCAAATTGCACAGATTGAGACTGAGGCGCAACAACTCTTTACTTTCTGTAACCAGAGAACGATCACGTTCTTTCAGCAAGCGAATAATAGGAGTCCAATCATCCAAAGGTTTACACTTTTTAAGTGCCTTTAAACTCTCCAGTTTAATTTCCTTATCCCGTGAATTAAGTGCATCAATGAGACGAGGTTTATGAGGTTCGAGTTGGTTCTCAAGCATACGAATAAATGCCGTAAAAGCAGCTACACGTATTTCAGACTTTTCATTCCTCAAGAAAGGTAAAACGATGTTGCTATAATGTGCTTGGCGCAATTCACCCAGGGCGTATAAATAAAGTGCTTTGTCTGGTAATTTCTGAATATTTTCTAAAATATTCTTTTCAATCAATTGCTTACGTTTATATCTGGGATGAGCATGAAGACATAAGCTGGCTTCAACAAAAACCAACGCTGAAGGATGTGTCAATAACTTTTCGATGTCTTCATTTAGGTTGACGGATTTAAACTGTGCAATATCTTTCAAAATCAGTGGTAATACAGTCGCTTCTTTTTCCGTATGCAATGCTTCTACTAAATAAGCCAGATTAGATTGGGATTGTGGTAAAGCAGCTAGGGTGTTAATACAGTGTTTTTTAATTTCAAAATCTTGAGTATTGAGTAGCAAATTACCTACTTGATTGACAAAATTATTTAATCTGAGAACACGAATCACTTCCAACACAACAGTCAAATGTTCAGGATCGGTGCTATTCAATTTTTGCTGTATCATCTGCTTGAGATTATTGCTAGGCTTGCCACTTATTTTATTCAACCGACGCTCAAATACTTTCTTGTTGAGTGATTCAAACATTTCCTTGTTATAAGCAGCCCATTGTGGCAAGGCAACTATAATTCCAAAAAAAGAAACGATTACGGCAATTAAAGGTAAGAGATAATAGGCTTGTTCCTCAGAAAAATTCAAAGTCAATCCAATCATTGATGAATTAGCCCCTGTTATCACAATAATTAATCCACCCGCCAAAAAGGTTGACAATGGAAATACAATACCATTGATAAAAGCCTTATTGCTCCCCCATAAACTGGGCGTAATAGCATTAAACAGCAAATTATTAGTCGGAGTACGCAAAGCCCAACGCATTTCTTGATTAACAAATTGAGTAATAATACCCAAACTTAACATCATTATCATGCTGCTATCTGATATTAATCCTTGCATTTTGCTATAAAAGTAGATAAGGAGGGTTAAAGCCATTATTGTTGTTAATACAGGATAAAGCATGTTACTTGCCCCAACACCCATTTTCATCACAATACGCGAAGTGAGAAATAATTGAAAAAATAATAAAATTAAATTCGCAAAGATTTCATAAGTCGCAAAAAATGCAATACGCTCATCATCATTTTTATAAATATTGAAATAAATAACGGTTTGATATTGATATTCCAAGATTTTTTGGGTAATTACAAATAATATCAGCCCCAAGGACATAAAAATCATTAGCTTAGAACTCAGGGTATATTTAAAAGCACTGATTAACTCCCTTAAAGGATTTAAGTAAGTTCCTCTGCTCTGCATTTCACGCACTGGACTTAAATGTATATTAACCAGCCGCAACAACAAAAATGCGCCGATACAAGCACAGCTAAATACGCCAACCAAGTATTGCGGTGGAATGTGAAAAAAACTCAATAAAAAAAGTAGGCTACTACCACCTAATATGCCACCAATAGGAATACCTGCATTGACAATGGATGTCACCCGCTTAATTTGAACAGCCGTAAAATAAGAAGCGACAACGCTACCTGCATGTATGGAAATGAGAATGAAAAAAAAGGAAAAACCAACGAAGAAAAATCCATACACCCATTTTTGTTGTGTCCACCAGTATGTCGTTAACAAAAATAAGATTTGTGCAATGATTGAAAAGAGAGCAGTTGATAACAATAAAAACTTTAAAATGCTTAAACCATTAAATTTATTGGTATAATGTGCATATCTGAGAAACCCCATTATTGCGGCTAAATCTATCAGAATGTACATAATAGGTAGTTTATCACCACCCCATTCTCCAATTAATAAAGTCATAGCAATGCTACGGGCAAAGCTGGCACCAAAGGAAAATACCAGCAACATCAAAAAGAAATAAAGTACTCCCTCCCACTCATTAGATTTGATGGATAATAAGCCCAAAATACGTGCTCTCATAAAGTTTAAATTAAGTTTTGTTATTAAGAACCATGCTACGCATACGACTAATTAACATCTTGATAAAACCAAAAGCAATCGCTGGATATTCATGGGCTAATTGTTCCATATCATTGCGTTCAATAACCAAAAATGTGCATAAGCCGTGGCAACGTGCTGTGGCAGTTCGAGTTTCTGCATCAAATAATGAGAGTTCTCCTAAAAATTCATTTTCCTTTAAGATAGCCAAATGTTTTTCTGTACCATCCTTATTTTTTTTAAGAATCATCACTTCGCCATCAACAATAATAAACAACCTATCACCAATATCACCCTCATAAAATAAGGTATCTCCATCATCATAAACTTCCTCACTAGCAATTGTTGATATTATATGGATATCCTCAGTTTTCAGCGTTGAAAACAAAGAGACTTTATTAAGAACAATGATTTTTTCTAGTGGTATCATAGTGCCAGCATCATAGTGTCGGATCATAATGGTGAATTATTAATGGTGAATTATTAATGGTGAATTATTAATGGTGAATTATTAATGGTGAATGGTGAAATTCTTAGGAATGAGAATTGAATAATATACGAAACTAAACCTGTTCGGATAGTCTGCTTTAGCAGACTATTCGAGGTTTAAGTTTTTCTTCAAAAAACTTAAACCTCGAATGCTTTCAGCCTTGAAATTGATTTCAAGGCGGAGTAGTTAATTTATCATTAATAATTCATCATTCACCATTAATAATTCATCATTAATTTAACATGTTTCGTTTACCTTATAAAGAAGTCAATGGCTTTACGCTCATAGAAATCATGGTTGTCATGGTTATTATTAGTATCATTTTAACCTTTACAACACTATCTATTGGTGACGGGGGGCTGTCGCAAAAACTTGAACAAGAAGCGCAACGCCTCGCTTCACTCTTGACAATGGCAAGCCAAGAAGCCATTATGCAATCTAAAGAAATGGGAATTTCTTTTGAAAATGATCGCTATCATTTTTATGTGTTGCAAGAGCAAGAATGGCAACAACTGACAAATGATATTTTTCGTCCCCGCAAACTTCCGTCAGGGATACAATTAGAGCTTAATTTAGAAGATCAACCTATTATTTTGAATGATGAGATTAAAAAAAATGGTCCGCAATTATTATTACTTTCCAGCGGTGAATTTACCCCATTTGAACTAATATTCCGTGTGTCATTCAATTATAATACCAGATATCAATTGACAGGTAGTGTCACAGGTAAAATGTGTCTTCAATATCAAAAAAACAAGGA
>DAOVTJ010000196.1 GCA_030633165.1 Thiomargarita sp.
TGGAAATATTCAAAAGCAGGGCAAAAATTAGCAGATTTACATTTGAATTATGAAGACAAAACACCGTATCCTCTCAAAATCATTGAAAATCCAAAAATACCCTTTTCTTTGAAAGTTGACAAAATGAAGCTTTCTAAGGACAAGAAAAAGATCATTTATAATGATTTTCTGACTTTAGAGGGTATTCCTAAAGAGGTTTTTGAGTATAAATTGGGAAATCGCTCCGCACTTGATTGGATTATTGATCAGTATAAGGTTAAAACGGACAAAAGGAGTGGGATTGTTAATGATCCTAATCGTGAAGATGATGATGGATATATTTTGGAATTGATTAAGAAGGTGATCACCGTTAGTTTGGAGACTGTGGAGATTGTTGAGGGATTGAAATAATCTCTGGCAACCCTTTCACAATTTCCACAGTTTTTAAACTCACCGTAACAATTTGCCCGATCAGACGGATAATATAACGTTCATCATTTAAACGATTCGGATTTTTGATGAGTCCACTATATTTATCAGTTTTTACGCTATATTGATCAATAACCCAGGCTAAGGCGGAGCGTTTGCCTAAACGATATTCAAATGTTTCAGCTGGAATGCCACTAATCGTGATAGAGTCATTATATATAATTTCTCCACGGATGAATTTTATATTTTTGACACGCAAATTAAATGGGATATTAGGGTTTACCTTTATATTTAATGGATATTCTGCTTGTTGGTCATAATTGAGATGCAAATTCGCCAGTTGTTCTCCCCCTTTGGAAAATCCCCAAAAATTTGGGGCTAAAGGAATACGGGATAACTCACGTTTTAAATTAAGCGCATATTTTTCATTGTAATGGCGGTGATGTAGTAGCCCATAAATATAGTAGAAAATATCCCATTTGCTAATATTATTATCTTGATAATGTGTGCGATAGTGTTTCAGTGCCCAATCTGTGATATTTTCTGTGCGGTGACTGCCATCTTCCTTATAAGTGTAAAAAGGAAAACATTGCCCATTACGCCCGCCAACAGCGACATCTGGTATATGATTAGTGATTTGTACAACAAAAGGACTTTGAGAGTGATTGGTGCAACAAATCACATTATTTTCTGTTTCCGTGTCTGATATCGGAAAAATAGACGGAAAAACATAAACTCTCTCATTAAAAACTCTGTCAAAAAATAGGTGTACTTTTGTAAATGGGCGATATAGAGATTGTCTTACCTTTTTTATCTCAAATATCGCCATTCTTCCCCGTTTTAAGTTAGCCTTTAAGCTTTCACTCCAGCGTATCTTAGTCAAATCTGATAAAATAAAATAATCACTTAGAGATGCTTTTGTCATTTTCCATTGTAAAACTTGTTCATTATAAGTGCCAATGGCTGCTTGTATATTACTAATAAGAGATTTTTGATTAAAATTGTAGACTAAAGCATCACGGCAAGTCGCTATGCCACGACTATATGTTTTGAAAATGACGCCAGTAACTGCCGTTTTAGCATTCTTTGTCTTTTTAGTCCCTAAGGGAATAAATGTGTCAAATTCTGGATGTAATCCCTCTGTTAGCCAAATATTTTTTTGTTCTGGTTTAATACATTGCCAGTCAATTTTTGAAATACTTTGTTTTTCATCCAAATAACGGTATTTAATCTCTTTACGCCACTCATCATTTAGTTTGGCATAAAAAATTCCTGATTCTATATCTTTTTTCTTAATCAAGATATTAATACTCAAACCGACTTGAATACCAAGTACATTATGTATCACACCAGAAATTTTTGAATTAGTTCTAACATTACCACCTAAATTTAATATATATATATTAGAAAAATCTTGTGCTAAATGTTGACGCATGCCATCTAAACTAATGCTGTCTAAAAAAACATTATTAGTGATAAAAGCCACTATTCCTTCTGAATGATTGCTTGCCCACCGAATCGCTTTGACATAAGGTTCAAAAAGCGCTGTTTTATTAGCTGCTTTAGAATCTTTGGCATAAGTCTTTGTAATCCATTGCTCTATAAGTGTGTGTTTCTTAGTATCATGGCATTGTTTATAGGGCGGTTTTCCAATAGTCACACAAATTGGTGTTGAAGAGGGTTCTTCGAGTGATTCAAAAGCATCAACTAAAGAAATATTTTCAAATGGCTTATATTGCCCCATACGCTCATAATAGGTGTGTTCAATATTTAAAATTGCAATGTAATAAGGTATCAGCATCATTTCATTACAATGTAGATGATGCAAGTATTGATATTGTAATTGCTTAGGGCTCATTTCATGCATGATACGCACAATAAAATGCCCTGTTCCGACAAACGGATCAAGAATTTTCACATTTTTCTGAGCAAGAGAGGTTTGAAACTCTTTTTGTAAAATATCTTCAACCGATTTAACCATAAAATTAACAACAGATTGCGGTGTATCTACAATTTGATTGCTTTGAAATAAATCTTCATAAACAGTATTTAAGAAATCATTTTTTTGGGTAAACTCATGACAAGCCGTTGCAACTGCTTCAATAGCAAGGTAAAAAGGTTCAAGTTTTTCCAGAAATTCATAACGATTAAAATTTAATGTCGCTATGAGTCTTTCAATATCGGTGGCAATACGGTTTGTAGTCAGAAAATGAGGATTAAATATATTTCTAAAAATCCGTTCCATCAAAATATGTTGTATCAGCATTTCAATGATGCGATTAACGGAAATATTGAGATTTCTGGTAAAACTGTCAAAAGCTTTAATAAAGTCCTGATTTGTTTCAAGATTATTTTTAATGATAAGAAGCAGTACATTACCATGTTCTTTGACTTGTTCTTTAAAAACGAGGCTAGCTTGTTGCCATTGTTCAAAAGTAGGGTGGTGATATTCAAAAAATAAATTTAGCCCATTAATTAATTGTTCAGGGGATGCCTCAATATTTTCATTAAAGATCTCTTTACCATTTTGCCAAAGTACAAGATGCTGTGGCGTTTGAAATAGGATATTATTTTGAGTAGACGTATTGAAATTATTTCTCTGGGTTTCCCAAATACCATGAGACAGTTTAAAATTATTCAAAAACACACCATTAACGGGATTTTTTGCCTCATGATTGTTCGGATATTTGGGAAGAAATTTTAGCTTAAATTGATTGGCGCAATGCTTTAACAAAGCAGAAAAAGCACAGGAATCAGATAAAGCATTATAATAAGCTTTAATAAGCTTGTGTGTTGGTTTGAGCGTTTTCATAATTAGGTGTACACACTCCTGAGTACAGGAGGGTGTACCTTAAATCTGTTTATCCAATACAGAAGATCCTAATACTCGCGCCACCAAATCTTCTACTGATGGTCGATAAGTCTCTGGTGTACTCAGGGGCGGGATTTCTGTGATAATTATCCCAGCAGATTCTGTACGTGCACGTAAAAAAAATGGTCCTGGTTGTTGAGTCAATGTATTTTCAAGACAGACTAAAGCCCTTTCTTTGCTTTTTAACAATTTTGATAATTCATTTTCAACCATTTCAACAGTAGAATCTTGAAAAATCTCAAAACCGAGTAATGCAAATCCCTCTGCCAAGGCTTGACTGCCCATGAAGATAAGCCTCATCCTAGTTTTCCTAATAATAAAATACTAACGACAAGTCCATAAATAGCAATTCCTTCTGCCAAACCAAGGTAAACTAATGTTCGTCCAAAAACTTCAGGTTTCTCAGCAATGACTGCTAATGAAGCCGCACCGACTGGACCAACGGCAATACCTGCCCCTATAGTTGCAAAGGCAGTTGGAATGCCGACACCTATCATCGCCAATCCCATACCGACAGAAATTTCACGGGCAGCTTCAGTAACAGCAGGCTCTGCCATAACTTCTTGTATACCTAACAATAATAAGCCAATTTGTGCTAAAACAAAGGTGAATAAATTCACAACCACCGTACTTTTAAACCAAGTTTGTGCTTTGGAGACTGGGCGAATTTCAAAATAAATCCCCATAGCAATAATACCAAATAAGCTAAAGGTTATTAGGGCAAGTAGCCAATACATATTTAAAACTCCTTAAAAAAATTGAAAAAAAATTACTTAATTCCGACTCCTCCGACGCCATATCCAAGGTTTCTGATGTAAACCAGATTGTGACCATATCCCTTTTTTCGCTTCTTTCGCCTTATTTTCAGCCTCTTTATACTCTTGTTTCTTACAATAAGTATTATAAACAGCAGCCTTACCAGCTTCGACTTGGGCTAAATTTAAGTTGATATCACCGCTATAGACTTCTCCTACAATTCGTCCATAACGATCCTTATCAATTTTAACCAAGCGTACACTTTGTGGCGTGATAGAACGCAGATAATCACGTGCTTGAGTTCCCCACGGTTTTTGCCTCATTTCTGGGGTATCAATACAGTATAAACGCACTTTTACTTTGGCAGATTGACACTGTAAAGTCATAGTATCGCCATCATAAATCTTTAATACTTTGCATTCATTAGGAGAAATTGCAAATGAAAAGTTTTGAAAAAGTCCGTTACTGATTAAAAGCACTGTGATAATAATTATTACTAAGATCGGGTATTTTGTTCGTTTCATTAACATTTTCCTTAAAAATCTTATCTGTTTTAAGTGTGCTATAATTTTATTAAAATTAGCTAAATCTTTTATCATCCATAGATCCCGCTTTCTTGACAAAACAGTGTGATAATACACTGAATTGCTCAAATTTTAAAAACTCATGCTTGTAAATCAACAGATTTAATTATACCACATAAAAAATAAGATAATATTTATAAGTGAATAAAGGATTACAATAAATGGCATTGATTGTACAAAA
>DAOVTJ010000015.1 GCA_030633165.1 Thiomargarita sp.
GGAGATGCTGCAGTTGCTGAGGATGCAAGCACTGTGTTTACTAACCCAGCTGGGTTAACCCGTCTATCTGGTCAACAATTCTTGCTAGGAACAAAATTAGTTGCCTCTTCAATCAATTTTCAAAATCAGGGGTCAACTGATGCTACTGGGGGGGGTATGACTGGTGGAAATAGTGGTAATCCTGCTTCCCCTTCACTAGTACCGAATTTTTATTATGCTAATGCGTTATCAGATCGTTGGACAGTCGGTTTCGCTTTCAACGTTCCGTTTGGTAACGCAACTGAGTATGATTCTGATTGGGCTGGTCGTTATTATTCCACAACGAGCTCGATAACAAGTATTAATTTTAATCCTGGGGTAGGATTTAAAGTAGACGAGATGTTGTCTATTGGAGCTGGTATCAGCATAAACTATACTACACTTGAACTCAGCCAGGCCATAGATTTTGGTAGTTTACTGGGAAAGCCTCAAAATATGGATGGGGCAGCAAAATTAGAAGGGGATGATTGGGGAGTCGGATTCAATTTAGGTATCTTATTAACTTTTAGCGAGAGCACTCGCCTCGGCATAGCTTATCGTTCTCACATCAAACTCACAGCTGTGGGTGATGCAGATTTCACTGTACCAGAGAATATAGCAGCGCTAGTTCAAGCTCGCGGAGGATTCACAAACACAACATTCACGTTACCTGCCTCTTTACCTGAAAGCATATCCTTGAGTCTCTACCATCAATTGACCCCCCGCTTGGCTGCTATGACAGACTTGACTTACACCCGTTGGAGTCGTATACAAGAATTCCGTTCTAGCTTTGATAATCCTGCTCAGGCAGAATCTGTTACAGCTAAAAATTGGGAAAATACTTGGCGTATTGCGGTGGGATTTGATTATAGCTACACACCAGCATGGCGTTTTCAAGCCGGTGTTGCGTATGATGAAAATGCGATTCCTGATGATACTTTTGATCCACGTACGCCTAATTCTGAAACGATAAGAGTAAGTTTGGGTACACATTACCAATATTCAGATGCTTTGTCCTTTGGAGTTGCATATAGCCGTGTTATGCGTGATGAACATGAGATTGCTCTCATCGATCCGAAGAAAGGCACATTAAACGGTGATGTAGATTTTAATACAAATGTTTTCGGTGTAGAGGTGGATTGGCGTTTTTAATTGCAGCTAGGACCTCAGAGCAGTGCCTGAGGTCTGAAAATGGGATAAAACTTAGCATTTACTCAAACAATCTCCGCTACAGCAAGATACTCTCCTTGATGAAGTTGATCTTGATACTTAGTAGAGAAATAATGCGTTCTTAATGTTTCAGTAGTTGCGATCTCCTGCACCTTATAATCTTTGCCGAAAAACGCTTGCAAATTCTCACTTTCAATAGGCCATTTGAATGGTTCTCCTTTTATTTTGAGATAAATATTAAATAAAGGCCCTATATTATTTCTGGTGCTACTTGCGGGTTCCATACAAGTAAAAACTAAACGTGTTCCTTTACCTGTCAAACATTTTATATCCTTTATAATCTGGATAACCTCATCTTTCTCAAGATACATAAATACAGCTTCACAGATAAAAAGAGTGGGACTCTCTGGGTCAAAAGCAGCCAAAGACTTTAATGCTTCTTCCAAATTTTGCTTGCTGAAATCGACGGCAAGCAAGTGGAGATTGGAAAGTGATTGTTTGGGTATTGCCTTAGCCTTTAAAGCCAAAGTGGCTGGGTGATCGATTTCAATAAATTGAACCTTTGGATATTGTTCATGTATGCGCCATGCTAAGGTATCAAAACCTGCACCTAAATTGATCACTTGGGTGACGCCGCCTGCAATAGCATCATGAGTGTTATCTTCGATAAAACGTTTGCGTAACAAGCAATGAAATGCAACCCCAGGCATTAATAAACGTATCATGGCTGGGAGTATCAGAGAAGAATACCATCGACTTTCTAGCTGACGTAAGCATTTTTTTCCTTCATCAGATGTGCTCAACATGCGCTGACTCGCCTCTACCATTTCTTTTGGTACCAAATCGCTATAACGGGGATGTTGTGCAAGATACAGTATGCTTTGTAAAACGCTAAAAGCGGTTGAACTGGCTTTATTTTCTTTCATGTGTATACTTCCACTTGTTTTTTTAGTAGATTAAATATTTTTAGCTTATTTCTTAGATAGCCAAAATTGTGCGGATTAAAATAATAAGCACAATTTTATTGGAGTTTATAATTATGCAATATTATTATTATCCTTACAAGGTATTTTTAATAGTCAGTTCTTTCCTTATGTTCTCCCCAGTTTTTGCTGATCAACAAGCCACTGCGATTGTTAAAGCAGCTATTGACTACTGGCGTGATAACTCATCTTATTCTGTGACTGAAATGATTATACACCGTACCAATTGGCAACGCGCTATGATATTACAGATATGGACGCAGGGAAATAAGAAATCTTTGGTACGAATTATCAAGCCTAAAAAGGACAGGGGTAATGCGACTCTTACAAAAAATGATAGAATGTGGACTTTTTCACCCAAAATCAACCGTATTATCAGAATTCCCGCGAGCATGATGAACCGAAGCTGGATGGGATCAGATTTTTCTAATAATGAGGTTGCTAAAGCAGATGAATTACTTAAATATTACACGCACACGCTCATAGGCACTGAAACCCATAATGGACAAACGGTGTATATTATCAAAGCAGTCCCTTTTGAATATGCGCCCATCGTATGGGGTAAAGTACTACTCAAAATTCGTGCCGACTATATTGTTTTAGAACAAACTTTTTATGACCAGGATAACATTTTGGTCAAAAAAATGGAAACGCTAAAAATAGAAAATATGGGGGGTAAACGCATTGCTGTGATACAACGTATGCAGAAAGCAAAAAAAGCAGATGAATGGACAAAAATTGTGGTTAAAGAAGTCGAATTCACAATCAATGTATCTAGTCGCATGTTTACCTTGTCTAATTTACGTAATCCACGATTTTAATCTTATGATAAAAAATGGCTATTATTCTGCGTTTAGCTTGGCGTAATATTTGGCGTCATCCCCGCCGTAGTGGATTAACCATTGCGGCTATTGCTTTTGCTGCTGCTTTGCTAGTATTTATGATTACCTTGCAGTTTGGCTCGTATGACATGATTATTGATAATAATCTGAAAGTCTTGACTGGTCATTTTCAAGTGCAACATCTTGGGTATTTGGAAAAACCTAAAATGCGTAGCACCATTACAGATGCACAAAAAATGGCTGAAGAATTGCGTAAAATCAATGGAATAGTTGATATTGCAACACGTGCGAATGCTTTTGCACTGCTTGCTTCAGAAAAACGGACTTATGGCGTACAAGTACTCGGTGTAGAAATCATGCACGAGGCTAAATTATCTACCATCCCTGGTCGTATTCAAAGTGGACGCTTTTTAAGTGATGATACTGCTCAAGAAATCATTATTGGTGACGCTTTGGCACGTAATTTGAAAGTCCAAGTGGGCGATGATTTAACCTTGCTTGGGAGTGGGTATGATGGTTCAATTGCGGCGGCTGTGCTCCCTATTGTTGGAATTTTTAACACTGGAATGCCAGAGATAGATCGTGGATTGATAGAAATTCCACTGACAAGCTTTCAAGAAATTTTTAGTTTGGAAGAAAGTGCGCATCTCTTGGTTGGCATGGCGAAAAATTTGGATCATTTGGAAACTGTCTTGACACAGGTACGTGCAAAAATACCCGATTCTTCATTAGTTGTATTAGACTGGAATCATTTGAACCCTGGTTTATTTCAACTGATTCAAGCAGATATGATTAATAGTTGGTTTATGTACAGCTGTCTAATCTTGATTGTCACCTTTAGTATTCTCAACACCTTTTTGATGGCTGTACTAGAGCGTACCCGTGAATTTGGGGTTATGTTAGCTTTGGGGACAAAACCGTTATCTATTGGACAATTAATCATGCTGGAAACCCTGCTTTTAACCTTATTGGGTTTAGGTATTGGCTTAGTTATTGGCGGCTCTGTCACTTTATATTTTTATGTCTATGGTTTTTCTTATCCAGGTATGGAAGAAATCGGGGCACAATTTGGCTTAATAGATGTGATAACACCCCAATTGTCCCTGTTCGCATTTATGTTGGGACCAACAATCATTTTTTTCTTTACGATGATTGTTGGATTGTATCCAGCTTTGCGTATTCGCAAACTTAAACCCGTGGATGCCATGAAATCCGTTTAAAAAGCATGAAACTACTCATTATATTAGCTTGGCGCAACCTTTGGCGATACCCGCGTCGTACTAGCATTATTCTTATCGCCATTGCTATTGGGATTTGGTCGATGTTAAGCATGTCTGCTTTTATACGTGGCATGATGGAACAACATGTTAATGATACGATTAGTAACTTTGTGGGTCATATTTCAATTCATGCCCCTGGCTATCGTGATGATCCTGTAATCGATCATAGTATGCCGCAACCCAATGAGCATTTATTACATTTATTAAATGAAAAGGTTTGGGCGGCTCGGGTTCGAGTACCAGCAGTGGTAAGTAGCGAGCGTGAAACTATGGGTGTGACACTGCTTGGCATTGCACCTGCTCAAGAACAAGCACTTTCTTTTATTGCAGATGCAGTGACTGATGGTCGTTATTTGAACAATGTTGAAGATAAAGGGATTATTTTAGGTCGTAAGCTGGTTGAACGCCTAGAAACGGGTTTGGGTAAGCGCGTGGTGTTGGGAAGTCAAAACCACAGCAATGAAATAGTTGAACGGGGTTTTCGCGTGGTGGGTATTTTTGATAGCAAGACAGAAAATATTGAAACACAGTTTGTATTTGTAGGTCGTCATATTGCCCAAAAAATGTTGCAAATGCAAGATAACATCTCAGAATTAGCCCTACTGAGCAAAGATCGTAATGAATTGGAAAATTTATTGCAAAAGCTTCGAGCCACAAGCCCTGATTTAGATATACAAACTTGGCAAACAATAGCACCGCTAGCAAGAGTTATAGTCAATGTCTTCGAAGGTTTTTTATTCATCTGGTATTTTGTCGTATTCATCGCTATAGCCTTCGGATTAGTCAACACATTATTAATGGCTGTTTTTGAACGTACTCGCGAAATCGGTTTATTTCAAGCTTTGGGTATGAAACCCCACTGGATAGTGGGACAAGTCCTGTTTGAATCTTTATTTTTATTAGCAATTGGCTTAGTTGTTGGAAATTTAATGACTTGGGTAACCTTGATTTTGACAGCAGAAGGTCTTGATTTTTCACGTTATGCGGCGGGTTACGAGATGGCTGGTTTAAGCAGCCTTATCTATATGGTCTTGAACATGTCTGATATTTTAACTGCCAATATGCTCATTATTGGTTTAGGATTGCTTGCTAGTTTGTATCCCGCTTGGCGAGCAACGCGCTACGTGCCTGTGGAAGCGATTACCAGGACTTAAACATGAATATGAAACAATTCCCTGTTATTTGCCGTCACTTAGGCAAAAGTTACCAACAAGGTAAAATCACGATTCCCGCCCTAGTCGATATCAATTTAGAGATACATAAAGGGGACTTTGTTTGTTTTTCAGGTCCTTCAGGATCAGGTAAAACAACATTACTCAATCTTATTGGTGGTTTAGACACGCCCAGTAGCGGTGAAATCTCGTTAGATGCTCAAAGGCTAGATAAAATGAACAAATCAGCTTTGGCAAACCTGCGTTTACATAAAATCGGATTTGTTTTTCAAGCTTATAATTTAATTCCCGTTCTTAGTGCACAAGAGAATGTGGAATTTGTGATGCAATTACAAGGTTTAAACAGTGCAAGACGTGCTATAAAAGCACGTGCTATACTTAAAGAAGTTGGATTAGAAGGATTAGAAAAACGCCGTCCTGGCGACTTATCAGGTGGACAACAGCAACGCGTCGCCGTTGCACGAGCGATAGTGTCAGCACCAAGCCTGATTCTTGCAGATGAGCCAACGGCAAATTTGGATTCTCATACAGCTGAAACTTTAATGCAACTGCTACATACAATGAATGAAGAACATGGTATCACTTTTCTGTTTTCTACCCATGATAAATTAGTTATGGACTATTCTAAACGTCTGATAAAATTGCGTGATGGACGTATTCAAAGTGATGAGACACAATAATTTATTATTTTGGTGTGGCTTATTTATTAGTAGTCTTGCCACAGCCGAAGATTGGACTTTCGGTGGTCATCTCAAATACCAACTTGAAAAGAGTAATATTGATAATCAATACCTTAATTTTCGTTTGACAACAGAAAAACGTTGGGGAGCATGGGATGTTCAAATTCATTATGAAGTTTTAACCAGTTACGGTGATTCTAAAAACACAACTGTACATAATCATCGCTTATTTAATTTCATGGAAGAATTTGAAAATATTGAGAAATTTGATACTGTACAACGCTTAGATCGTTTTTTTGTTGGCTATAATGGTGAACAATTGGTAATTCGTCTTGGGCAGCAAGCTGTTACTTGGGGTAATGGGTTGATTTTTCATCCCCTCGATATTTTCAATCCTTTTTCACCCACAGCAATTGATAAGGACTATAAAACGGGTGATGACATGGTTTATGGGCAATGGCTATTTGATAGCGGTGATGATTTACAGATGATATTCTTGCCATACAGTAATCCCGATACTAATCATGTTGAAAATACGCAAAGTAGTTTTGCCTTAAAATATCATGGTAACTACCAATCGCAATGGGATTTCGATGTGCTAGTCGCTCGTCATTTTGATGACAATATCTTAGGTTTCGGGTTCAGTAAAGATCTTTTAGAAGCAGTATGGCGTTTTGATATCACTCTGCTCAAAGATAGAGAAACAGCACTCTCTTTTGTGACTAATCTGGATTATTCATGGTCTTGGTTTGAACGTAATTTTTATGGTTTTATTGAATATTTTCATAATGATAGTTTTCTGCAAAACCAAGATTCTCTCGGGGGTGGCATACAAGTAGAATTGACCCCATTATTGAATTTATATACAAATTGGATTGGCAACTTGCATGAAAACAGCGGCATTTTTCAAATTCGCAGCATTTACGATTGGCTGGAAAATGTGCAATTAATCGCTTGGTTAGATCAGCCTTATAGTGAAAGTATTGTTCCAGAACGAACAATGTATCTTCGCCTAATCTATTATTTTTAAAATTTAGACTAGAGTTAAATTTTTTTCCACCCTAAACTTTACCAAGGAGAAATATCTATGATTGAACGCTATGCCCATTGGCTCATTAAGTGGCGTTACTTCGTTATTATAGCCATACTAATATTGTTGGCATTGACTACTCTTGGCTTTCCACTAAAGGTTGACACGGATTATAGGGTATTTTTTAGTGAAGATAATCCTCAACTTCTTGCCTTTGATGAATTAGAAAATACCTATACCAAAAATGATAATGTCTTATTGGTTTTAGCCCCTAAAGATGGAGAGGTTTTTACCAATGAAACCTTGGATGCCGTGGAATGGCTAACACGCGAATCTTGGCAAATCCCCTATTCTAATCGTGTTGATTCCATTACAAATTTTCAATATAGCTACGCAGAGGGAGACAATATTATTGTTGAGGACTTAATCAGAGAAGCCAAAACACTTTCTGATGAAGAGATAACGCGAGCTAAGGAAATTACCCTTGCCGAACCACAATTGATTAATATGCTGATTTCACCACAGGCACATGTTACTGGGATTAATGTCACTGTTCAACTCACTGGCGAACACCCTGAAACAGAAATGCCTGATATCGTTACTTTTGTGCGTGATTTAGCTGATCAAGTTCGTAAAGATTATCCGCAGATTGAGGTTCACATCACAGGTACAGTGATGTTGAATTACGCAGGGCAAGAAGCTATAAATCAAGATATGCAAACCCTTCTCCCCATAATGTATATGATGATTTTCATCTTGTTATGGGTATTATTGAAATCGTTTTCTGCTGTATTTGTCACAGTATTAATCATTTCATTTTCTACGTTATCAGCAATGGGACTAGCAGGATTATTAGGTATTGTTATCACAGGGCCTGCAAATGCAGCTTCTATTATAATTCTCACACTAGCTATCGCCGATAGCGTACATCTTTTAGCCACACTCCGATATGAAATGCAAACTTCGGGACGAAATAAACATGAGGCTATTATTGAAAGTCTACGTATCAACTTTCAAGCCATTTTCTTAACCAGTTTGACCACTGCCATTGGATTTATAACCCTGAATTTTAGCGAAGTTCCCCCTTATCGTGATTTAGGTAATATTGTGGCAATGGGTGTCATTGCTGCATTTATTCTATCTATCACACTATTACCAGCACTCATGGCAATCTTACCCGTGCGTCATAAGGCACAAACTGCTAATACAATTCATTTTATGGATCAGCTTGGTGACTTTGTGGTGGCCAAGCGTCAAGCTTTGATGTGGAGTGTGACTATTTTAGTAGTAGTACTAGTAGCTTTTTTGCCACAGAATGAATTAAATGATAATTTTGTGAAACAATACGATAAAAGTGTTGAATTTCGTCAAGCAACAGATTTTATTACAACAAATTTAACTGGTTTGTATGATATACATTATTCCCTGGGAGCCAATGAAAGCATTAATGAACCTAAATTTTTGCAAAGTGTTGATCAATTTGCCCAATGGTTACGCCAACAACCCGAAGTGAAACATGTCAACACCATTACTGATATTTTTAAGCGTCTTAACAGAACCATGCACGGTGATGATCCCGATTATTACTACCTACCAGCGCAACGTGAGTTAGCAGCGCAATATTTATTACTTTATGAAATGTCCTTGCCTTATGGTTTAGATATTAATAATCAAGTCAATGTAGACAAATCTGCCACTCATCTCACTGCTACTCTCTCAACATTATCGACTAATGAAATACTCGCATTTGAAGAACGTGTCCAAGATTGGTTAAAGGAAAATGCCCAAGCTTCCATGCAAGTGCCTGGAACAAGTGTCATGATTATGTTTGCTAATATTAGTTATCGAAATATTCCAAGTATGTTATTTGCAGCCATAGTCGCATTAATATTGATCTCTTTCGTACTTATTATTGCCTTTCGCTCTGTCAAATTTGGGCTAATTAGTTTAATTCCGAACCTGGTACCAGCTGCAATGGCTTTCGGTTTATGGGGAATGTTTGTGGGACAATTAGGCTTAGCGTTATCACTAGTGACCGCACTCACGATCGGAATCGTGGTTGATGACACGATCCATTATTTAAGTAAATACCTACAAGCTCGACGTGAACAAAACCTTTCCCCAGAATTAGCAGTACGCTACGCTTTTCGTAGTGTAGGTTTAGCATTATGGATCACCTCTACTATTCTAGTCGCTGGCTTTTTGGTTCTGTATTTTTCCATTTTCACAGCAACTGCCCAAATGGGTATAATGATAAGCATTATTGTTATTTGCGCATTAATAACTGACTTTTTCCTTTTACCACCATTACTAATGAAATTAGAAGAAACAAAAAGTTAGGTTCAAAAAGAGAACACTCTTTTTTTAGGAGTCCATATTTTAGTTTCTTGGTGTTAAAATATTGGACTCCTTTGCATGGTTCAATTATTTTCTAATGCTTGCTCAAAGCAAATATTCAGTTTTTCAGTAAGTGTTTGTACATGAGGAGGAGTCATCATAGTGATATGATCACCAGGCACCAGATGAATTGCCACTGTTTTGACTGAAAATTGATCCCACCCCCAACAGGGCTCATTTTGGTCCACCAGAAAAAAGTCTTTTTTGTCCCGTTCCACAATAGTATCAGTGGTTCTGAGGAGGGCAATCCGAGGAATTTTTAAAGTCATTTCTGGTTTATAACTTTGCCCTGTTTGAAACCCCATCTGTAAAACCTTCACTAAACCGTAAAATTCCTTTATATTTCCGTTTTGTGACACAGCCTTTATTTTTTTCAAGCGTTCATAAAAGTATCTAAATTGTTCTTCTTTTTCAAGCGATTGAAGTATATCGTAAGCTATGTTTAGTTTTTGTCCTAACATTGATTCGATTAAATCAGCAAGAAACATTAAATATTGTGCATCATCCCAATTTGTTGTTTTTGCTGCGGAAGATAGTTGAGGAATAGGCTGATCAAAAATAGTCAGTAATGCGACAACTTCTCCTTGTTTTTGTAATTGGAAAGACATTTCAAGGGCAATAAAAGCACCTAATGAATGACCACCTAACAAATAAGGACCATGTGGTTGTACGGTTTGTATTTCTTTGATATAATGAGCAGCCATCTCTTCAATACACGTATGAGGTTCGGATTCACCATCTAACCCTACTGCTTGTAAGCCATAAAACGGTTGTTCTGTACCGAGAAGACGTGAAAATTCATAAAAATAGATAACATTGCCAGCAGCTCCTGGTATACAGAAAAAAGGTGGTTTGGAACCGTTAGGTTGAATAGCAACCAAGGATGACCAAGACTGAGTTGCAGATTGTTGTCGAAGTATATTGGCAAGTTGTTCGATGGTTGCGCCTTCAAACAGTATTGCTAAGGATAACGTTTTATTGACTAGCTGTTCTATTTGTGCCATCAAGCTAACTGCTAACAGCGAATGACCGCCAAGCTCAAAGAAATTGTCATGAATACCAATAGGATGGATATTCAAAACGTCTTCCCAAATTTGTGTTAATTGTAATTCTAGGGTATCACGTGGTGCCACAAAGCTCTCTGAGAAGTGAGACCCCTCTACCGATAATTGAGATAATATTTGACGATCTATTTTTCCAGTTTGTGTTAGCGGTAGAGCCTCTAATATCACAAAAAACAATGGTATCATGTAATCTGGTAATCGTTCCTTCAAGAAAGCGCGTATTTCTGTTTTTTCAATAACTTGTTTTGGATGCTGCACAATATAAGCCACTACACGCTTATCTTTTTTTAATGTATTCTGGATGATCACAGCATTATCTTGCACGCTTGGATGTTGTCCCAACACTGTTTCGATTTCGCCTAATTCAATCCTAAAACCACGAATTTTAACTTGGTTATCTATGCGACCCACGTATTCAATATTACCATCGGGGAGATAGCGGGCTAAGTCTCCTGTTTTATACAGGCGTGAATTGGGGTCTTTACTAAAGGGATTGCCTATAAACTTTTCAGCAGTTAAATCTGGACGATTAAGGTATCCCCGTGCTAAGCCGACACTGCTGATGTGTAATTCACCTGGAACACCGATTGGAAGAAGTTGTAAATGCGGATCTAAAATATAGGTCTGGGTATTGGGTATTGGGCGTCCTATGGATATTTTATCTTGTGTCTCAGTGCATTCTGCAATAGTCGCACAAACTGTTGCTTCGGTAGGACCATATCCATTAAAAAAGTGGCGTCCCTTTGACCATTTTGCGATCAAATCAGGCGAACAGGCTTCTCCTGCCACAATAATATATTGTAAATCCAACAATTTTTCCATTGGCAGAACCGCCAATGCTGTCGGTGGTAGTGTCAAATGGGTAATAGCTTGTTCATGCAATAATTGCATCAAGTTTGGTCCTGGGCGCAAAGAATCAGAACTAGCCAAATTGAGTTGAGCGCCTGAACAAAGACACACAATTTCCCAGATTGAACCATCAAAATTCAAAGATGCAAACTGAAGAATTCTACTATCAGATTGCACTCCCACCATTTTAGTCTGAGCATCGGCGAGATTACACAATCCTTGGTGTTCAATTAAAACACCTTTAGGTTTTCCCGTCGAACCAGATGTATAAATCACATAAACCAAATTTGAAGGTAGCACCCCAGTTGAAGGATTATCTACCGCCAACTGTGATAGTGTATCTGCTTTGGCATCTAAGCAAACTTTTTGTGCAGTAGTGTTTGGTAAACTATCAATAAGATTTGATTGAGTCAATAATACAGGTATTTGAGCATCTTCCAACATAAATGCTAAACGTGCAACAGGATAAGCTGGATCAAGTGATAAGTATGCACCACCAGCCTTGAGAATACCTAATAGCCCTATCACCATTTCTAAAGAACGCTTTAGGTAAATTCCCACTAATATGTCTGGTTTAATATCTAAAGTTTGTAAATAATGAGCCAGTTGATTCGCTTTGCAGTTTAATTCTTGATAAGTTAATTGTTGATTTTCAAAAACTACAGCAATTGCATTAGGTGTTTTTTCAACTTGCATCTCAAATAATTGATGCATACATAAATCTTTAGGATAATCAGTGCGAGTATTATTCCAGTCAACTAATAATTTTCTTTGTTCCTGCTGCGATAAAAGCGAGTGATTTTCATATCGTGCTGACGGTTGAGTCGCCATAGCTGATAATGCTTCTATGTAATAGCCACTGATCGCATTGATTTGTTCTACACAGAACTCACTTGCATCATAATTTAAGCTGAGAGCAACTTGATTAGATAATAAATCTAAGCTGAAATTAGCCGCAAAAGTGAAGTTAGTTTCTTCAAATATTTCTCCCCCTAATACCTCTACACCTTCAAGAACAAGCACATTTTGGTAAACATGAAAATGGGTAAAATTAAACACAGTTTCAAATAATGCATCTCCACTTTCAAGCATCCGTTGTATTTCTGCTAACGGAAAACGTCGGTATGGTAAGGCGTTTCTTTCAATTTTAAAGGTTTCCTGCACCAAATCCATCCATGTACCACCACGTAATTGTATCCTACAGGGTAATGTATTAAGAAATAAACCCAGTACCCGTTCTCCTCCTGTTTCTTCAGGACGACCATTGGAAACTAATCCTGTCAAAATATCAGTTTTGTTGCTTAGAACACTTAAAACCTTCAAATGGGCGGCTAACAGTACGTTTTTAATAGGAACACGAGCATCACGTGCTAATTGTTTCAAACTATTAGATATTTCAAGAGACAGCGGTACCTCTAATAAGCCAACTTGAGATACAGAACAAGAAACAGGCCAACGCGGTAATGTTAGAACTGTGAAATCTTGAAGTGTTTCCAACCAATATTGTCGACATTCTTTCGATTCTAGTGTTAATCGTTCCAAAGCAATAAAGTCACAAAATGTGAGATTTTGTGACTCGAGAATAGAAATATTATGGCCTAAAAGAACAAAATATTGTTGAAACAATTCTGTTATTAACGAAGCCACGCTCCAGCCATCGAGAATTGCATGGTGGAAACTCAATGTTAGATTAAAGCTATCATTAGAACGCCGATGAATTTGAAAACGCAATAATGGAGGATGAGTCCAATCAAAAGACTCTTTCTTTTCCGCTTCAATCCAAGCCTTCACTGCCTTTTCTTGTTCAAATTTTGACAAATGGCATAAGTCTTCTATTGATAGAGGCACGTCAACCTCTTGATGAACAAGTTGCAAGGGTTCCTTAAATAGTGTTGCAAAACTGGTACGTAAGACGGGATGACGTTTGATTAAAAGTTTTATTGCTTTGCGCAACATTTGCGGTTCGAAAGGTGCTTTAAGGTAGTAGCTAAAAACATCATGATAAATTGATGTCTCTGGGTTATACTTACTATGAAAAAGCATCCCAGCTTGAAGTGTCGCAAGAGGATAGGCATTTTCCACATTCTTGGGCAGTTTCAGACGTTCTTCATCAGAAATGAGGCCAAATGCTTCAATATGAGGGGTAGGTGAATAATTGTTTTCGGTTTTATGAATTAAGCGTGCTAATTCATAAATCGTTTGATGTTGAAATAATTGTTGCAATGAAAGAACTAGACCAACTTCTTTGGCTTGAGCAATAATCTGAATACTCCGAATAGAATTGCCTCCCAAATCAAAAAAGTTGTCATAAATCCCAATCTGTTCCAAGTCAAGTACATTACCCCATATTTCTGCTAATAATTCTTCTTCAAGAAGACGAGGTGCCGCAAAAATGGCGGAAGAAGTTGAACGCGCTGATTCTGGGATGGGTAAGGCACGATAATCTATTTTACCATGATGTGTCAATGGTAAAGCATCTAAGATTAAAAATATTGCTGGTACCATGTAATCTGGTAACTTTTCATTTAAGAATAGACGTAATTCATCTATGGAAACTGATGATTGAGTCTCCAAAACAACATACGCAACAATATATCTCTGTTGATGCGAGTCTTCTTGAACTCTAACAACCGTTTCTAGTACACCTGTATATTGTGTGAGCTCTGTTTCAATCTCGCCCAATTCAATCCTAAAACCCCGAATTTTAACTTGATTATCAATTCGACTCAAATATTCAATATTGCCATCTGGTAAATAACGGGCTAAGTCTCCTGTTTTGTACAAACGGCCTTCACTAAATGGATTTTTGATGAATTTTTCTTGAGTGAAATCTGATCGATTAAGATATCCGCGAGCTAAGCCGACACCAGCAATGTGAAGTTCGCCGTAAACACCGATGGGAACATGTTGCAAATATGGGTCTAAAATATAAATTTGGATATTAGCTATAGGACGACCGATTGGTACATTATTTAAATGACTATCTTGTTGACATTGCCAATAAGTGACATCCACAGCTGCTTCTGTTGGACCATAAAGATTATGTAATTCTACTGTCGGCAAATATGCAAAAAAACGTTCTTGAAGTTCAAAAGGCAATGCCTCTCCACTGCAAATCACTCGTTTAAGTGAATAGCAGTTTTCTAAATCTGGTTCTTGAATGAAAATTTGGAGCATAGAGGGTACAAAATGAAGAGTAGTGATATTTTGTTGTTTAATCAATTTAACAAGGTATTCACTATCTTTATGCCCGCCAGGTTTCGCGATCACCAAATGTGCTCCATTCAATAAAGGCCAGAAAAATTCCCAGACAGAGACATCAAAACTAAACGGTGTTTTTTGTAACACCTGATCATTTGATGTTAATTGATAAGCCTCCTGCATCCATAATAAACGATTATAAATTCCGCCATGCGTGTTCATCGTACCTTTTGGTTTACCTGTAGAACCAGATGTATAAATCACATACGCTAAATTCTTGGATAGAATACCACTATCCATATTATTATGAGGATACTGAGAAATCATTTCCCAATCACTATCTAAACAAATGGAATTTTGATAAGCAGCAAAGAACTTTTTGAAACTTGATTGAATCAATAATACACCTACCTGTGCATCTTCCAACATAAATGACAAACGCGCTGCTGGATAAGTGGGATCAAGTGGTACATAAGCGCCACCAGCCTTGAGAATTCCAAATAACCCAATCACCATTTCTAAGGAACGCTCAAGACAAATCCCCACTAACTTTTCAGGTTTTATACCTATACTTTGTAAATAATGCGCCAATTGATTGGCTTTATCATTTAATTCTTGATAGGTCAATTGTTTTTCTTCAAAAATAACAGCAATACTATTAGGTGTTTTATCAACCTGCTCCTCAAATAAGTCAACAAGTGTCTTATCACGTGGATAATCTGTTGTGGTTTTGTTCCAAGCGATAAGTTGTTTTTTTTCTGTTTCTGTGAGTAGGGGTAATTCGTGAATTGGTAATTGTGGATTTTCCACCACACCTTGAAGTAAGGTTTGAAAATGCTTTATTATGCGTTCTATCGTGCTACGTTCAAATAAGTCTGTATTATATTCTAATATACCTGTCAATCCTTGTTCGTTTTCTGTGAGTAACAAGGAAAGATCAAATTTTGCGATAACACTTTGTAGTTCTAATAGGGTTAAATTTATTCCTGCTAATTTTAATTCTTGTCTTGGTGCATTTTGTAAGGCAAAAGCCACTTGAAATAATGGTGACTGACTCAGATTTCTTTCAGGATTTAATTCTTCAATTAATCGTTCAAAAGGAATATCTTGATGAGCATACGCTTCTAATGCAACCCGTTGTGCTTGTTGTAAAAGTGCTTTAAAAGGTGGATTATCTTCTAGGTTAAGGCGTAATCCTAGTGTATTAACAAAAAAACCGATTAGGGATTCTATTTGGCTATGAGTGCGATTAGCAATCGGACATCCTATAACTATATCATCTTGTCCACTGTAGCGATATAGTAAGGTGGCAAAAGCTGATAACAACGTCATAAATAGGGTTATGCCTGTTTGTTGGCTAAGTTTTTTGAGTTGTTCAGTCAATTTTTGTGAGAATGAAACAGGCAAACTCGCCCCTTTAAAAGTTTGTACAGCGGGGCGTGGATGGTCAGTTGGGAGTTCTAGTAAAGACGGGCAGTTTGCTAGTTGTTTTTTCCAATAAGTCACTTGTTGATCAAGGTATTCTCCCGTGAGCCATTGTTTTTGCCAGTGGGCAAAATCGACATATTGAATTGGTAGCGGTGGCAATGGTGACGATTTACCTTGTGAAAAAGCATCATAAAGTATTGATAATTCCTGAATTAATACCCCTGCTGACCAACCATCGAAAATGATATGGTGTATATTGAGCAATAAAATATATGTATTAGCATCCAATTGCAGTAATCTTATGCGGAATAATGCTACTGTTGACAAGTCGAATGGATGTTGTGCTTCTTCTTTGAATATTCTCTGTATTTCAATCTTTTGTTCTTCTGGCGAAAAATCTTGCAAATTGGTAAGGGGTAATTTAGAATTAGCTAATTGATGAATCTCTAATACAGGCTTTCCCTTAATCGTTGAAAAAGTGGTACGCAGCGTTTCGTGACGTTGCAATATTTCACACCAACTTTTTTCAAGGGCTTCCAAATTTACTGTTCCCTCAAGACGCACAGCAGCAGGTAGATTGTATGTTGGGTTTTTGCCCTCTAGTTGGTATAGAAACCACAACCTTTGTTGTGCAAAGGATATTGGGAGTTCATTGTTTCTTGAAATTGGCTGAATAGCTTGCTCAAAAATGGATTTTTGCTGTAAAAATTGAAGGATTTCTGTCTTGCGTTTTGTCAATTCCTCTCGTATTTCAAGAGTCAGCGCACCTTTCGGTGCATCACAAACCAATCGTTCCGCCTTAGTCGATATTTTGATATCTAGCTTAAATAATTTTAATAAAAAGTCTTTTATGTCTGTCATAATTCGATTACCTCTCTGTCAAGAGTGGATGTAGTATTTTTTTGAGTCTTTTTTTCAATAACTACACTCAATTTCGCTACTGTCGGTAATTCAAATAATAGCTGCAGTGGCAGTTCAAGCTCAAAAGTGTCACGTATCCGTAAGATGACTTGGGTGGCGAGAAGAGAATGACCGCCCAATTCAAAGAAATTGTCATGAATGCCGACTTGCTCAATACCCAACACATTTACCCATATCTCTGCCAATAGTTTTTCATTATCTGTACAAGGTGCAACAAAACTTTCTTTAGGCAACTGAGAACGATTTACTGATAACAGGAGTGCTTGGCGATCTATTTTACCGTTTGGTGTAAGTGGAATTGTTTCCAATATCACAAAAACTGATGGTATCATGTACTCAGGTAATTGATTTTGTAAAAAATGGCGCAGTTGTGGTACTAATTTTCGTTTCTGTTGACTGTACAAAGGATTATTAGCATAGTGATGCCAAGGCTTGGAAAGAATGCTTTTATCCTCAAATGTATCAAACAAATGGGTTTGAACAGTCTGATGTTTAAACAAAACATCATAGCTACCATCATTATTCGTGTTACCCCAAGTGATGGTGACATCATAAGGTAATTCAGTTGTTAATTTCCAAAAATCTTCAGGTTCTATACTGGAAAATGAATGTTTTGATAATGTTTTACGCCAATGTCCCACTGTTTCTGTTGGTTCATCGCTGTCAAGCCATTCCAATGCGAGAGTCTCAGTGTTGAGACGTGCATTAGGTACATGTCGCAATCCAAAAATATCAGGCTGTTTATCTAGTAAATGTTGACGAAGATTTGATAAGCTAAAATGATGGTTTTGCCAATCTTGCCAAGGGATTTCCATTGTTTTCGAACTCTCACTCCCCACTTGAATAATGATATCATAGCGAAACCGTGTCAGTTCATTGTGATGATGACCCCGTTTCAAATAAATCTGCACATTGTTAATTTTTGGAAAATGCTGTTTTAATGCCATGAAAAATATTGGGTCAATGAGGAGTTCTTCCTCTTGAACCATAGCTTGTTCCACACGCTGTTCTAATTCTAACTTGGAGAGCGAATCTTGTGCTTGATAAAGTTGTACAGAAACATGATAAGCTTTATGAAGTTGTAAATTTCGGACATCACCAACAAAAATGTATCCGCCTGGCTTGACCACTTTGATTGCCTTGTCTAAGACTTCTAGGAGATAGGTGATGCTGGGAAAATACTGAATCACAGAATTGAGAATAACTGTATCAAAACTTTCTGAATCAATTGTACTAAAATCATCTGCTTTTCGGTTTAAAAGCCTGATATGTTTTAAATTCTCAACAGTACATTTCAATTTTTCAACCTGTTCTAATACTGAAGATGAGAAATCAGTTCCCCAATATTGCTTACAATGAGGCGCAATATGGGATAATATGAGACCAGTTCCGCAACCAATCTCCAAAACATGTTGGGGTTGTAAAGCGAGAATAGCATTGATACTGGCATCCACCCAGTCATGCATTTCCTCAGTAGGAATAGCTAAACCAGTATAGGTAAAATCTTGAGGGGTGGATGAAGAATGCACACTTTCCTGAAATACATGTTCCCACTGGGAAATTTGTCCACTATATAATTCTTGTCGTGAATTATCAAAGAATTGAGTCAAATCATCTGATCCAGAAACGACATAAGCTATCAGTTGCTTATCATTGGCATGCGAATCTGTGCATATCACCACAGATTCACGTACTGCTGTGTGTTGTCCCAATGCAGCTTCAATTTCACCTAATTCAATCCGAAAACCACGAATCTTGATTTGGTTATCTATACGATCTAAGTATTCAATATTACCGTCTGGAAGATAGCGTGCTAAATCTCCTGTTTTATAGAGACGCTCATCACTTAAATTACTTTTTATAAATTTTTCCGCTGTTAAATCGGCACGATTGAGATATCCACGTGCTAAACCAACCCCGCCAATATGAAGTTCTCCAGGGACACCGATAGGAACAATATTTTGATGGGGATCTAAAATATAAATTTGAATATTGGCTATGGGACGACCAATTGGTACTTGAGTGAATGGACTGTTTGGTTGACATTTCCAATAAGTGACATCTATAGCCGCTTCAGTGGGACCATAAAGATTATGTAATTCTACCATTGGTAAATGTGTAAAAAAACGTTCTTGAAGTTCAAGAGGTAAGGCTTCACCACTGCAAATCACTCGCTTCAAAGAATGGCAGTTTTCTAAACCTGGGTCTTGAATAAAAACTTGAAGCATAGATGGCACGAAATGGAGTGTTGTGATATTTTTTTGTTTTATTAAATTAATCAGGTAATTACTGTCTTTATGCCCACCAGGTTTCGCAACCACTAAACGTGATCCTGCTAATAAAGGCCAGAAAAATTCCCAAACGGATACATCAAAACTAAAAGGAGTCTTTTGTAAAACA
>DAOVTJ010000057.1 GCA_030633165.1 Thiomargarita sp.
CAAAAAATGTTGACGATAATATTCCAGCTCTTGAATCGAATCATAAATATCACTCATTGCCAAATGTTTTGATTTTTTTTCAAATTCAGGCAAATTGGGTTTCCAACGTTTAGCCAGTTCCTTTAAAGTACTGACATCTAAATGACGATAGTGAAAATATTTTTCTAAATCTGGCATATAATGATATAAAAATTGTCTATCTTGGCAAATTGAATTGCCACAAATAGGCGAAGTTGCAGGGGGGACATGGTGCCGAAAAAACTCTAAAGTTAGACGTTCAGCGGTAGCAAGCGTGATTTCACTTTGTTGCACCCGTTCAGTCAAGCCAGATTCTCCATGTTGACGGGTACACCATTCATCCATCGCACCCATTACCTCATTACTTTGATGAATCGCCAACATTGGACCTTCTTCAACAACATTAAGCTTGACATCAGTGATCAGCGTCGCTATTTCTATAATGGTATCATGATGAGGATCGAGTCCAGTCATTTCCAGATCAATCCAAATGAGATGAGTTTTATTTTGTAACATTTTTTTTATACGAGAGAAATTTAAATCTTAATGAATGAATTAACCCTATTATTTCTATTGTTTTTAGCCGTGAGCATAATTATACAATTTTGGTTAGCAGAGCGACAAAAAGCTTGTGTGCGTGAACATCAAAATGCCGTACCTAGCGTATTTGCTGAAAAAGTATCGTTAGAAGAGCACCAGAAAGCGGCTACTTACACGCTCACAAAAACCAACTTTAGTCAAAAAATGCTAATTATTGAGACAATTATATTACTACTATGGATATTTGGTGGTCTACTAAATGTTCTTGATGACGCTTGGCGCAGTCTTGAATGGTCAAATTTATGGACTGGTGTCGCCGTGTTGATTAGTTTTAGTTTAATATCCACACTGATAGATATTCCCGTAAGCATTTATAGCACGTTTCGCATTGAAGCGCAATTTGGTTTTAATCGTACCACACCAACATTGTTTATCACCGATATGTTTAAATCGTTGATACTCTCCTTAGTTATTGGTATCCCATTTCTTGCACTTGTGTTGTGGTTAATGGAATCTGCTGGAACATTGTGGTGGTTATATGTCTGGATTGTGTGGTTCAGTTTTAGTTTATTAATGATGTGGGCTTTTCCCATTTTTATCGCGCCCTTATTTAATAAATTTCAACCTTTAGAAGATAATGCATTAAAAGAACGCATTGAAACTTTACTACAAGATAATGGTTTTAGTAGCCAAGGCATTTTTGTTATGGATGGTTCAAAACGTTCTGGACATGGTAATGCTTATTTTACAGGTTTTGGCAAAAATAAGCGAATTGTGTTTTTTGATACTTTATTGAAAGGACTCAATATTGAAGAAATGGTTGCAGTATTGGCGCATGAAATTGGTCACTTTAAACGTAAACATATCCAAAAACGCATTGTTTTGATGGCATGTATGAGTTTAACAGGATTAGCCCTATTAGGTTGGCTGATGCAACAAGATTGGTTTTATACGGGGCTAGGTATTCAAAACCAGTCAACTTACATTGCTTTGCTATTATTTATGCTAGTATTACCCATTTTCACATTCTTCTTACACCCAATAATGGCTTGGTTCTCACGTAAAGATGAGTTTGAAGCTGATGATTTTGCAGCAGTCGAAGCGAATTCATTGGCATTGATACAAGCTTTGGTAAAACTTTACAAGGAAAATGCCAATACATTGACCCCAGATCCTTTATATTCTGCATTTTACGATTCACATCCACCTGCCCCTGTGCGTATTGCGCATTTATCTGCTAAAATGAATACATCTACATCATAGAATGGAAAGAAATATGAAAATAACAACTTGTTTTTTTTGTAGTTTATTATTTGTCACAAACTGCTTTGCTGATACGACACCTCAAGCACCCTCTCAAGCAACTTTAAAAGCCCAAAAAAAAGCTGCATTGATTAAACAAGGTGAAAATTTGCATCAAGCTTATTGTGCAGGTCGTTGCCATGGTAATTGGATTTATACCCGTGCCACTAGCCGTATCAGAAATTATGCCGCTTTAACCGTCCATGTGCAAAGCTGTGCTACAAATCTGAGAAAATTTCTGAGAAAAAGGTGGACTAATCCAGAAATAGCAGCAGTTGCGGCTTATTTGAATGATGAGTATTACCTTTTTAAAAGAAAATAAATCTTTCCCCCCCTGTTGTAGGGGGGATTAACGGAAAAAAAATTAATATGACGAACCCATATCAACCTCCAGTAACTGAAATCCCCGAAAAATTTGGAATCAATACAAAAAATGGGACGCTTCAGGATGGCATAAATGGCAATTACGATTTTTTGATAATGGATGTTATCAAAGAATCTTGGAAAAAAACTTATGGTATTAAAGGTATATTAGTTGGCGCGGGCTTTCTTATTTTGATAGGAATCTTTGCTCTTGGTTTTATCCTTTCTATATTAACGGAGGTTCTTGGTTTCGGGGCAGATAGTCTAATGCCTGATCTCATCAATCAATTAGTATTCACTATTGTCATTTATCCATTTTTAGCGGGAATGATGATGGTAGGTGTGCGCCATGCAGTTGATTTAGATGTTAGTTTTTCGACAGTTTTTGGTTATTTTACTTATACGATACCCATTATCATCGCGGCTCTTCTGATGTCATTTCTTACAAGCATTGGTATGTTCTTATTAGTTATTCCAGGTGTCTATTTAAGTATGGCTTATGTCCTCACTATTCCGCTCATTATTGAAAAGAATTTAGGACCTTGGGAAGCGATGGAGGCATCACGTAAAGCCATTACTCATCATTGGTTTAAAGTATTTTTTACCTATTTAATCATGGGTATTATTTATATTCTCAGTATTCTCCCTTTGGGTTTGGGGCTTATTTGGAGCATACCTATGTTGACTAATATCGGTGGAATATTGTATCGCATCATATTTGGGGTTGATGAAGTCCAAGATTCACCTAGCGAAGAATCTAATGATTCTCTTAGCTTTTCTTCAATGCAGGCTTAATAATTTTCACTTATACAGGAAAAATCATCAATGATTGTCATACTTGATCCACTAATCCAAAAGACTAGTGAAGAATATCGCCATATTTTGGCATATTTGGACAACTTACCCCAGATAGAACACCGCGTTCATGAGGTACAGGGGGAACAACAAACTCTTACAGAAATTTATTTACTCGGAAAAACAGTTTCTTTATCTAAAGAGGATATTGAAGCTTTACCAGGTGTTGAACGAGTGGTGCGGGTATCACAACCTTATCGTATTTTAGGGCGACATGCTGAGGATGACAATCGCAGTTCTAGTTTTGAATACAATGGTGTTACTTTTAGCCAAAACAATTTGCATGTTTTTGCTGGATTATGTGCGGTGGATACACCGCAACATGTCGAGCTGATGATGAAAGGCTTACAAGAAAATGGGCAAGTATGTACTCGCATGGGTGCTTATAAACCACGAACTAATCCCTATTCTTTTCAAGGACATGGTAAAAAGTGTTTGAATTATGTCTTTGAATTAGCTGGCAAATATGGAATAAAAGTTATTGCCATGGAAGTGACCCATGAAATACATATTGAAGAAATCCGCCAAGCACTTGAGCAAACTGGACAACCAACTGGTGTGATGTTACAAATTGGTACACGCAATACACAAAATTTTGAATTATTAAAACATGCAGGGAGACAACAAGAATTCCCTATTTTAATAAAACGAGGTTTTGGTATTACTTTAGAAGAATCTTTGAATGCGGCTGAATATCTCGCAAGTGAAGGTAACCATAAAGTTATATTTGCACTGCGTGGGATGAAAGGGGAAATGGGTAACCCACACCGTAATCTTGTTGATTTTTCCCATGTCCCTGTGGTTAAACGCTTAACCCGTATGCCAATTTGTATTGATCCATCGCATTCAGTCGGCACGCGTGCCAGAGCACCGGATGGTTTACTTGAGATTCAACATGCTACAGCACAAGGTGTGATTGCTGGTGCTAATATGATATTGGTAGATTTTCATCCCCATCCCAAAAAAGCTTTAGTTGATGGTCCACAAGCCTTGTTAATGAATGAATTACCTGGTTTTTTGGAAGATATCCAGATCTCCAGAGATGCTTATGAGAAACGTTTAGCTAAGAAATAGTTCCTAAGGGCGCTAACAGTCACTTGAAGAGGAGAATTTATCCCATGAGTAAATTTCGATTAATGCTCATTTTGTTCATTCTTAGCTCTCCTCCCCTTATTGCTGGTGAAGCGCGTATTGCTGTCGCATCTAATTTCACTAATGCTATAAAAGCTATTGCTCAACAATTTCAAAAGAAAAGCGGTGATAAAATTATCTTAATTTTTGGTGCGACAGGTAGATTTTACGCTCAAATTATGAATGGGGCACCGTTTGATGCTTATTTTTCAGCGGATACACGTCGCCCTGCCTTGCTCGAACAACAAGGAATCGCTTTGGCAGGCAGTCGCTTTACTTATGCAGAGGGGAAAATCGTTCTTTATAGTCCAAAATTCACTTATGTTGATGCATCGGTGCTTAAAAAACGAGCATATCACTATCTCGCGATTGCTAATCCTAAATTAGCACCGTATGGTGCAGCTGCTAAACAAGTTTTGGAAAGTTTTGGACTTTGGAATAGTATGCGTTACCAACTCGTGCGGGGCGAAAATATTGGTCAAGCCTATCAATTTGTGGTTAGTGGAAATGCGGAATTAGGTTTCGTCGCTCTCTCACAAATCACATCTCCAGGTTTAGTACTTAGCGGTTCATACTGGGAAGTCCCTTCTTCACTATATAGTCCCATCAAACAACAAGCGGTATTGCTTTCCCATAACCCTGTCGCCAAAGCATTTATAGCATTTGTTCAGAGTGATGAGGCTAAAGCAATCATCCAAGATTTTGGTTATGACATATCAAAATGAGGACATATCAAAATGTTGCATGAAGATGATTTGAGTGCATTATGGATTACTTTTCAACTCGCTTCCATAACGACAATCATTTTATTACTGGTGGGAACACCGCTGGCATGGTGGTTAGCACGGACTCATTGGCGTGGTAAACCTATAGTGGAAGCGGTGGTTGCTTTGCCACTGGTTTTGCCGCCGACAGTACTTGGTTTTTATCTGCTTGTCGCACTTGGTCCGTATGGTCCTGTAGGTGCTCTTTCAATCGCTTTGGGCGGAAAACCTTTAGCTTTTACATTTACAGGATTAGTCATTGGGTCAGTCTTATATTCATTACCCTTTGTTGTTCAACCTTTACAGGATGCTTTCACCGCTATTGAAACACATTTTTTAGAAGCAGCAGCTACTTTGAGAGCATCACCAGTGGATATCTTTTTTTCTATTATTATACCTCTTGCACGTCCAGGTTTTTTAACCGCTACAGTACTCGGTTTTGCCCATACAGTCGGAGAGTTTGGCGTAGTTTTAATGATTGGTGGCAATATTCCTGGTAGAACTCAAGTGCTTTCGATTGCCATCTATGATCATGTAGAAAACTTAGAATATGTTCAAGCGCATTGGCTAGCAGGTGGATTATTGATACTATCGTTTGTAATGTTAGTGACAGGTTACACCATTAATAAACGATTTAGGGTGCTTAATTCATGAAAATTATCACTTCTGCTTCTCAAGCAAGTACTGATATAGCTAAACTCCAAGCATCTGGAAAAACAATCGGGTTGGTACCCACTTTGGGTGGTTTGCATAAAGGTCATCAACTGCTTATGCAACGGTCATCTGAAGAAAATGATATCACGGTGATTAGTATATTTTTGAATCCAATGCAATTTAGGAAGAAACAATTCTTAGAATATCCCAGCGATTTTGAACAAGATAAGCTTATTGCCCAAAAAACGAATGTAAGCATGATTTTTCATCCCAGTGTAAAAGAAATGTATCCAGATATAACTGAAATGGATGATTTTTTTAAATATCAAACAGATTTTAAGCGACGTGATGAAAAAAATTTTGTGATTGAGGATAATATAATTCATGTTGCCTCAAATCTTGTTTATCATTTAGATGGAAAAATTCATCCTTGGGTTTTTGATGGTTCAACGACAATTGTTTCTAAATTATTCAAAGTATTACATCCCAATCGTGCCTATTTTGGTGAAAAAGATTTTCAACAACTTGCCATATTGACAAAAATGGCAGCCATCTATTTTCCTAAGATCAAAGTGTTAGGTGTGCCAACCTTACGAGATGCTGATGGTTTAGCATTTAGTTCAAGAAATGTGTTACTTTCTGATACACAACGTCAATCCGCTCTCTGTGTTTGCCATGCTTTACAATCGGCTGAAAATATGATTAAAACTGGTGAAACCGAGGCTAAAATTGTGTTGGACACAATAATCAAAACGATATCACCTTTGGTAAAAATAGATTATATTGATATTATCAATAAAAAAACTTTAGAACCTATCACGAAAATAAGCGATGATATTGTTTTATATGTCGCATTTTTCTTAAATGAAATCAGATTGACAGAGACAGTCATTGTTAGTATTCACAATTCTTGAGTCATTTTTGGCAGAGATGTTATTATTTCTAGCACAATTTTGAGGTAAAATAATTATGGCAGACAGACGTTTACAAGTTTTTCATACTGTTGCCCGTTTATTGAGTTTTACCAAAGCAGCTGAACTTTTACACATGACTCAACCTGCAGTAACCTTTCAAGTTCATCAATTAGAAGAGTATTTTAATACTCGCTTGTTTGATCGTACCCATAATCATATTACATTAACTGAGGTGGGAGAACGAGTCTATGAGTATGCAGAGAAAATTTTTAAAGAATATGCTGAAATGGAAAATACTGTAAAACAAATAACCGGTGAAATTAGCGGTGTATTAATGATTGGCGCCAGTACCACCATTGCGGAATATTTATTACCCGTTTTATTAGGTGATTTTAAAAAGAAATATCCAGATGTGCAAATTCGTTTAACAATTTCTAATACTGAAGGTATTGTGTCAAAAATAGAAAATAATGATATCGATCTAGGTTTTGTAGAAGCGCCTGTGAGTAATAAAAATTTAGTTGTAGAATTATGTCGTATGGATCAATTGGTCGCGATTGTTTCACCCTCCCATTCTTTGGCTAAGTTTGAAGAAGTGACAGTTGAAAAGTTAGTTACTTATCCTTATATTTCTCGTGAAGAAGGGTCAGGTACTCGCGGTGTGATTAGTAAGTATTTAAATAAAATTGGGCTATCATGGGATGATTTAAATATCGTGATGGAATTGGGCAGCCCTGAAGCGATTAAAGGTGCTGTAGCCGCAGATATGGGTGTTTCTATTTTATCACGTACTGCAATTCAGAAAGATTTGCAATTAGGATTGCTTAAAGCCATTAATCTTAATCCGCTATTAGAACGCCCTTTGTCATTTGTTCATAAAAAACAAAAATTTCGTTTACGGGCGATAGAAAAATTATTACAATTCTCACATCATCATTGTGATAATCATTAAAATCAGCTCTCTTTTAGAGATAATAATATGACAATGCAGCAACGCTTAATTAATATTTTTAAGAAATTATCATCAGAACAACAGCAAAGTCTATTAGATTTTGCTGAGTTTTTACAATCACGTATTGTTGAAACCTCTCCTATTCAAGCAGAAATTTTACCTCGTCCTGTTGATGAAACAGTCATAGCAGCGATTAAGCGTTTAGCAAAAAGCTATCCAATGCTTGATAAGGCTGTGATGCTTAATGAAACCTCTCACTTAATGACAGCACATCTTTTACAAGGACGTGATAAAGTAGAAGTTATTGATGAACTAGAAAACGTATTCTTACAATCTTATAAAAAATACTCTGATGGAAAAACAAGATGATAAAAGTTTTAAAAGAATGGTTTCACCATTACTTTTCTGATCCCCAAGCGGTGTTTTTAGCAATTACCTTACTGGCAGTTTTCACTATCTTGATGACAATGAGCGAAATATTGGCACCATTGTTAGTTAGTTTAGCAATTGCTTATTTACTAGATGGTGTGATTACAAGCTTACAGCAGTGGCACTTTCCTCGTATTCTAGCAGTAGGTGTTGTTTATTCAACGTTTATGACTTTATTGATATTTCTCGTTGTGGTTGTATTACCCTTAGTGGAGTACCAATTTACACAATTAGTTCAAGAATTTCCCTCTATGGTCGCAAAGGGTTATCAAATATTAAAAGAGTTGCCAGAAAAGTATCCCATTATTTCTGTAGAACAAGTGGAGGGGGTCATTTATTCGATACGCACAAAAGTAGCTGAAATAAGCAGAACAATTTTGCCCCATACATTGGATTACATTCCTATTATTATTACTTTAATGGTGTATTCCATTTTAGTGCCTTTACTGGTACTCTTTTTTCTTATGGATAAAGAGAAAATAATCAATTGGTTAGTCAGTTTGTTACCTAATGAGCATACCGTTGCAACGAAAATTTGGATAGAAATGGATGCACAGATGGGTAATTATATTCGTGGGAAAGTGTATGAAATCTTTTTAGTCGGCACTTTCACCTATTTCCCTTTTATTTATTTTAATTTGAATTATGCATCACTATTAGCAGTATTAGTTGGACTCTCTGTGATTATTCCTTATGTTGGTGCGGTAGTCGTGACAATTCCCGTTCTTATTGTGGCTTATGTTCAATGGGGTTTAGATGCGAATTTCTTATGGGTAGCAGGAAGCTATTTTTTTATTCAAGCGATGGATGGTAATATTTTAGTGCCTTTGTTATTTTCGGAAGCTGTCAAAATACATCCTGTTGCTATTATTGTGGCTGTTTTAGTATTTGGTGGATTATGGGGATTTTGGGGTATATTTTTTGCGATTCCATTAGCTACCTTAGTCAAAGCTTTATTATCAGCATGGCCACGTGTACCACCTGAAGAACCTATCAATGCTTGATACCACTCGCCCTATAGAAACGCCTGAAGGCATTGAATTATCACTCCGCGTGGCAGGTCCTATTGTACGTGCTATAGCCTGGTGTCTTGATTTTGGGATTCGTATGATTATTTATATCATACTATTATTTTTAGTTAGTTCATTGGGAGATTTTGGTATTGGATTATTGTTAGTTTCTATATTTCTCCTAGAATGGTTTTACCCAATATTATTTGAAGTCTATAGATATGGCGCGACACCAGGTAAGCGTGCTATGAAAATTAAGGTGTTGCATGAATCTGGTGCACCTGTCAATTGGTCGGGTGCAATGATACGTAATTTGTTACGGACTATTGATTTTCTACCTTTTTTCTATGGTTTTGGATTAGTCACTATGATTATTAATAAAGATTTTAAAAGGATCGGTGATTTAGCGGCTAATACGGTGGTTGTGTATGAAGAAGAAATTATCCCTGTGAAAAAAGATCGGGCTTGGATGGATGAATCTCCATTAATGCCAATCACTTTAAGCTTAGAAGAGCAACAAGCTATCATCAATTTTGCAGACAGAGCACAACATTTACCAGAAGAGCGCCTTATTGACTTGGCAAATATCGTTACCCCATTAACAGGAAAAACAGGAAAACCTGCCATTAAGACTCTCTATCAATTTGCTAATGGTTTAATAGGATGAAACAACGCACTTTTGAAGATAAGCATCAACAACAATGGGAAGCCTTAGAGCAGGATCAAGATATTGCCCAATTTCCACGACGGTATCGACAAATTTGTCAACATTTGGCACTTGCTCGAGATCGTCACTATACACCGCACTTGATTACACGACTCAACCGTCTTGTCTTACACGGACATCAACATCTTTACCAAGCACATAGTCACCCAATAAGCCAATTCATCAAATTTTTATCCGTCGATTTTCCACAACGGGTACGTGAAGAATCACGATTAGTTGTGGTTTCCAGCTTATTATTTTTTGGTTCATTGCTCATTATGTTTCTTGGTGTGCAAATCAAACCTGATTTGATTTTTAGTCTGATGAATATAGAACAAGTATTGGATATGGAAGCGATGTATAACCCAAATGCAGACCATATTGGTCATAATCGCGAATCTGATAGTGATTTCTTAATGTTTGGGTTTTATATTAGAAATAATATTAGTATTGGTTTTCAAACCTTTGCAAGTGGAATAATATTTGGTTTGGGGACGATATTTTTCTTAGTATTCAATGGATTATATCTTGGATGTGTTGCTGGTCATCTCACACAAATTGGTTATACCGTTCCTTTTTATTCCTTTGTAGCAGGACATAGTGCCTTAGAATTAATAGCGATTGTACTGGCAGGTGTCGCAGGTTTAAAATTAGGATTGGCATTGATTGCCCCTGGACGATTAACACGTTTAGATGCTTTGCAGCAGGCTGCTGTTCATAGCATGTTGCTTGTTTATGGTGTCATCATTATGTTGCTTCTAGCCGCTTTTATTGAAGCATTTTGGTCTTCAAATACAGCAATTGATCCTATTATCAAATACATTGTCGGCGGCATAATGTGGATAGTGATACTTGCTTATTTTACATTAGTAGGACGTCATCGTGCAACTTGATCGCATTGAAGCTGTTGTTCGCCCGCGTAATCCTTGGGAATCTATGGATTTGGGTTTTAGTATGGTGCGCTTATGGTGGAAACCTTTATTTAAAATATGGTTTGCCTTCGTACTGCCTTTCTTTTTCATCGGACTATTTCTTTTTGAGGATAATTTGTGGATTGCTGGCTTAATTTTTTGGTGGGCAAAACCAATATATGACCGTATTTTATTATATTTCTTTAGTAATGCCTTATTTGGAGAACAGCCTGCTATTTGGCATTGTGTGAAAGGTTTATTCAAAACACGCTTATTTTTGGCACTGACTTTTTCGCGTTTTGACTTGGCACGTTCTTTTAATTTACCCATTTGGCAATTAGAAAAATTACAGGGAAAATCTGTTTCTCCACGTTATCGGCTTTTACAAAGACATAGTCGTGGCACTGCGATTTGGCTTACTATCGTGTGTATTCATTTTGAGTGGTTACTGTCTTTATCACTCTTTGGGCTATTGTATTTAATGTTACCTGTCCCTTATAGTTTTGACTTTTTTGCGGTTCTTTTTTTTGAAGAGACAGCCTGGGTAGAGCCCATCCGCCTATTTTTTGATGTTTTAGTTATCGGTATTGTAGAATCTTTATACGTTGCTGCAGGATTTTCACTTTATCTTAATGCTCGTACGCATCTGGAAGCTTGGGATATTGAGTTAGCCTTTCGTCGCATTGCGGCACATTTGCAAAATCGCTCTTAAAAGAACATCAATGCCACATTTTATTTTATTTATTATTTGCCTAAATCTCAGCTTGGTAGATGACCCTAAAGTCGTTAAACAACAGATTGTTGAGATTCTAACGCAGCCAGAATTTCAAGATACTCGTGAAGAATTTTGGTGGAAATATATTGGTGAAGATTTAACACCAGATAAAACATTGCCGCCTTCTAGTGAGATCTCATTTGAGTTTATTGGCATTATCGCTAAGATATTTGAACTATTACTTTGGTTAATCTTCAGTATTGGAATAATACTATTAATTATCTATGGTTCGCGTTGGTTTAAACCATTGCACCCACAAAAAAAGGATAATGAGATTCCTACAAATCCCCAAATATGGCATTCTGGCGTAAATATCATTTTGCCGACAAATATCAATCAAGAAGCATGGACATTATGGCAATCTAAACAATTTTCACTAGCTCTCAGCTTACTTTATCGGGGCGCACTTTCTGTACTAATAAAGCGTGATGGTTTAAATATTGATGATAGTGCGACTGAAAGTGAATGTTTACGATTAATCAAGTCTAAACAAACTGTTGAATTAACCGATTATTTTTCTGGTTTGAGTCGTGCTTGGCAAAATATTGCTTATGCAGAGCGGAAACCCAGTGATGTTGAAGCACAACAATTGTGCGAAGAATGGAAACGATATTTTGGTTAAATTTATCAATCAGGAAAATATTATGACCTCTCCCAATGAAGAAATCAGCCAAGCCATCGAAATTATTCAAGCGCTTCGTACTGAAGTGGGTCGTGCAATTGTGGGTCAAGAAGAAATCATTGATCAAATTTTAGTTGCCCTATTAGCAGCAGGACATGTTTTGATTGAAGGGGTTCCTGGTTTAGGTAAAACACTATTAGTGCAAGCCTTAGCCAAAACTTTTGAAGGAACTTTTACACGGATCCAATTTACCCCAGATTTGATGCCTAGTGATGTCACAGGACATGCCATGTATGACATGAAAAGTGAACAATTTCGTATTCGTAAAGGACCTATTTTTACACACTTATTGTTGGGTGATGAAATTAATCGCGCACCTGCTAAAACGCAAGCTGCCTTATTAGAAGTCATGCAAGAGC
>DAOVTJ010000191.1 GCA_030633165.1 Thiomargarita sp.
AACTTCATGATGGTCAAATAATAGAGTATGATCGTTTAATTGTATCGCCAGGCATTGACTTTCAATGGGAAAGTCTCAACACGTATGATACAAATATTATTCCTCATGCTTGGAAAGCAGGTGCACAAACAGTCATTTTACGCAAACAATTAGAAGCAATGAAAAACGGTGGAACAATGATTATTGCCATACCACCCAAACCGTTCCGTTGTCCACCTGGTCCTTATGAACGGGCGAGTCAAATTGCACACTATTTTAAATATCATAAACCAAAATCGAAAATATTGATTTTTGATGCCAACCCAAATTTTTCAAAACAAGCCTTATTTATTGAAGCATGGCAAAAATTATATGGATATGGCACAAATAATAGCTTGATTGAATGGAATTCCTCTAGCGCAGTGAGCGCAGTGAATGATAAGACAATGACAATATATGCTGGTGACTTTGAAGATGAATATAAAGCAGATGTCATTAATCTTATACCACCTCAAACAGCGGGAAAAATTGCCATTGAAAGCGGCTTAACAAATAAAAGTGGTTGGTGTTCGATTAATCAGAGAACCTTTGAATCCACCTTGCAGAAAGATATTCATGTTATTGGGGATGCTTGTCTGGCTGGTTCAATGCCTAAATCTGGACATGCAGCAAATTCTCAGGGCAAAGTGTGCGCAGAAGCGATTATTTCAGCACTGCAAGGAAGAGAAATGGCAGAACCAACTTACAACAATACCTGTTATACCATTGCTGGAAAAGATTTTGGTATTTCCGTCAGTGCCATATACCGTTTACAAAACGGAAAAATTCGTGTGTATAAAGATGCAAAAGGCGTTTCTCCTTTAAATGCCTCACCTGAATATCGAACAAATGAAGTGGCTTATGCCTATAGTTGGTATAAGAACATCACTCATGATATGTTTGAGTGAAACGCACACAAACTTTTTAGGAAATGCGATAAATATGAAATTAAAATTTTTTATCCTTATCGTTCTACTTTTGAATACCTTAGTTTCTCAAGCTAATGAGAGTCAAAAATATTATCGGAACGCATTTGGGCGATTAACTAGCGCTGTTTGGCGTTATCAAGAACCCTTTGTTTTTAAAGATTTAACACCAGTACAAAATAATAATCCCCATCCCGAACCCCAACCTAACCCTGCTCGTCCACAACGTCTTACCCTAAATGCCACTGGAACAAAACTTTATGTCACACTAGCAGGTACAGAAGCATCACCAGGCAATGAAATCGCGGTTATTAATGTTTCAACAAGAAAACTCATTAAACGAATTCAAGTCGGATTGCGACCCTATCAATCCATTCTTCATCCTAATCAACGCTTTTTAGTAGTGATTAATGAATTATCTAACTATGCCACAGTTATTGATACCTACTCTGATGAAGCAGTTGGAAAAATCCCTTTAGATTACTATTGTCAAGGGCTTGTGTTCTCAAAAAATGGAAAAAAAGCATGGATAGCAAACCGTTATCTTGATCAAGTACTCATTTTAGATATACCAGATAAGATAGTCAATGCAAAAGTTCAAGTTATTGGTGGATTTGATGAACAAGTTTTTTATGGCCATAAAAAACTATCTGAAAAACTAAGAAATGAACTCATTCAACGGGGTTTTGAAACTCAACAAATTCATAATGCTCAAAAGAAAAGCATTGGCGGTATTAATGCAATTCTGAGATCACGTTGTAGCAGTTGTCATAATGAAGCAGCAGGGGGATTTGTTTCTGGTCCAAATAAGGCATTAAATTTTTTGTCAGCTATCGAAAATACAGTACCAGGTCACCCTTTTGATAGTATATTACTACGTGCTGTGATTTCTAAAGAACTCGGTGGTTTCGGCGATCAAAGAAGATCACACGAATATCATCCTGGCGGCATGTTATTTGAAGAACATGAACCAGATTTAGCTAAAATTGTTGATTGGATCAAAAAAGCTGAGAGAGGACCTGGTATTCCAGTTGGTCATCAGGGGAGTCATCCAAAAGATTTAGCCCTAAGTTCAGATGAAAAATACCTATTTGTCGGTAATACAGGCACAATGGATATTGCTATTATTGATACACAAACCAATTATCAAGTTGGGGCGATTTATACACAAAATGTTGCGAATCATTTAACCCTTTTTCGTGATAAAAACCGTGATTTTTTAATAGTATTGACAATGGGCGTAGGTTTTGGCACCGCTAAAGAGCGTGATCCTTTTGGAGGAGAAACATGGGAACGTTCTAATCCAGCTGCTCAATTCAGCGTACTTCGTGATCTAAAAACAACTGATGTCAAGCCCATTGACAAACAATTTGTTTTAGGACCATTTGATGCAGTAGATGGCACTTGGAATATAAAAATGCGGGATATTCAAAATGATATTATCGCAATTGACCTATCACGTTTAAAGATTCCAGCCTGGCAACCAGATATGACCTTAGATTACTTATTAAGGGTTAATAAATATGAATCCCATCCAGAGTGGGTGAGATATACATCTGATACAGCAGAAGCTACAACAGGTGATGTGAAAGGAGATATTCCACCAGAATTACAAAGAGTCTACGGTGCATTTCCAGAATGGGCTATCATTCATAATGACAAAATGTATGTCACAATGGCAGGCACTTTTGAAGTCGTAGAATGGCAAATTAACCCAAATGCTAGCGATCCATCAGAACGGCTTGTACCCCTTAGAACATTTAAAACAGGTTTAAGACCAGTTGGAATCGTGTTAGGAGATAAAGGTGCTGCTAAAGGAAAGCTCTTTATTGCCAACGAGCTTGAAGAAAATATTTCTATCATTAATCTTAAAGATGGTAACGAAATAAAAGTCGCTATTGGTCCATTATCAAGACCTCCTTTAGATACAGATGAAGAAAAAGGAGAATTGATTGTTCATTCAACTGTTTTTTCAGTTGATGGTGATACGTCTTGTTTACATTGTCATTATCGTGATACAGGTGATGGACGTGGTTGGGGTGCTGCAGAAACCATTGGGCAAGATAAAAATGGTCACTTTACGCCTGGTGGGACGCTTGGTATTCCACAAATGAAGAATATCTATGCTATTCAACCTTTTTATTTTGAAGGCACGCACAGTCTTAGTGAAGGACAAGGTGCTGATATCAATGAACCTGCTAGTTCTATAGACTTTGATCGTCCTACTTGGCAAGGTGATTTTACCCACATATATTCTCATCTACCTGATGAAGAACGTAAACTTATGCATGAAGAGTTAAAAGAAAGGGTGGGAGCATGGAAATTGGGACCAGTTTGGTATGACTTAGAAGAAAGACGTGATGAATTTCTGCGCCAGCAATCTATGAAATATTTTGGTGCTGCTTATAATCTTAGCGATTTCTACAGATTTGTTAGTGCTTGGATGGGTAATGTGACACATTTATTTCCCAATCCAATGGATACAGAAAACCCATCAGTATTACGGGGAAAAAACATTTTTCATTCTCCACAAGTGATGTGTAGCATTTGTCACACAGCGCCTGAATTTACCAATAAAAGTAGAGAACTAGCAGATAATAATCGACGCGCCTTACCCCCATTAACGACCATTACCAGACGAGATGCCTCTTATACTTTAGCAGGTGTACGGACTGTGGATATTCTTAATAATAAAGCACTTGATCTTGAACCAGAAGATAAAGGTAGAATTGAAGATCAAGAAGGTAGTTTAACCACCATGCAATTACGGGGAATTTTTGACCGTCCTCCTGTATTTTTGCACCATGCTCGTGCCAGAAATTTAAGAGAAACTCTATTAACCCCAGAACACAAAGCATTACGCCATTTTACTTTACCTATCCTTCAAGGTGATGAAGAAGTGCGCCCCAATAGACAAGAAATTGGCTTTAACGAAATAACTCAGCGTTTACCCTCTGGAAAACTTGATCCCAATAATCGGATTTTTGATTCTCATGGGGGAACATCCCATTTGACAACGCGACAAGTTGACGATTTGATTAATTTTGTGATGGCGATTGAGTAATGAACACTATTAAAATTCTTATTGCATTATCTCTATTAAGCTTATGGCGCACTACTTTATCAGCGCCTAGTGAAATGCTTATGATACCAGCAGGGACTTACTTGATAGGTAATTCAAACGGACGCTATGATGAAAAGCCACAACTAAAAGTCCAATTAAATGCCTTTATGATTGACCGTTATGAAGTCTCTAATGCCAAATTCAAACATTTTATAGAAAAAACAGCTTATAAACCTCAAGGACCCTGGAAAAGAGGTTTTCCTATTGGTGGAGAAAAATTACCCGTTCGTTTTATCACCTGGTATGATGCCAAAAATTATGCCAACTGGGTAAAAAAACGCTTGCCTACGGAAGCAGAATGGGAAGCAGCCGCCACTCCTATTTCTAAAACATCCTTTACAAATCAACCCTTTATTATTGGTCCGACACATATTGATACTAAAATTGATGTTAATCAATGGGGACTATATCATATAGCAGGCAATGTCAGAGAATGGGTAGCAGATTGGTATGATAAGTATCAATATCAGGCACTTGCAAACAAAAAAACGATTGAAAACCCTCAAGGACCAGCAGATGGAACACCACCTGCTGCCCATTTTCTTGAAAATAATTTAAGTGCAGGCAATGAACGTTCAACACGAAAAATTGTCCGCGGTGCATCATGGATAGCTATGCATGCCAATAATTCACGACGATGGGCACATAATCCAAATCATTGGTATAACGATATTGGCTTTCGTTGCGTTTCTAGTATTATATAGCTTTTCAGAAAAAGATTTTGGTTTAATTTTAGTAAGTTACGCAACCTCCATTTTTTTATAAAAGTTAAAAAGAGATAATATTTCTTTACTTTTACAAGCAATATTTTCCAAAGCTTTATTAAC
>DAOVTJ010000219.1 GCA_030633165.1 Thiomargarita sp.
GCATTTGTTGTAAGCGGCGTGTAACGTCCAATTCTGCTGTCATCCGTATATTATCAGCTTTAAGATGCTTGATATTGATATGCGTTTTAAGGCGAGCCAATAGTTCATCTTTAGAAAATGGCTTAGTCAAATAATCATTTGCACCAACACTAAATCCTGTCACTAAATCAGCAAGTTGATTTTTTGCTGTTAAGAGTAAAATTGGAAGTTCATCTGCTTCCCATTGAACACGGATTTTTTGCGTTACCTCATAACCTGTCATTTTGGGCATCATCACATCAAGCAAAATCGCATCAGGTATAAAACCGTTTTCTATAATGGATAAGGCTTCATGACCATTATTCGCTTGAACAATTTGATAATGTTGTAAGGACAAATAGTTGTGAAGTACTTGTAAATTAACAGGTTCATCATCTACAATCAAAATCTTCAACTGATCCGTTGTGACATCTGTCGTCTCTGTTGAGATTTCAATCGGTGAAGCAGGAATATGAATTTGTGATAATTGCGATTTCTGAACGGTGGCTTGTGAATCTGCGATTGGCAATGTAAAGAAAAATTGTGAACCAACATCAAGCTGTGATTCTACCCAAATTTTTCCCTTATGTAATTGCACTAATTGTTTGGTAATGGCTAAACCTAAACCAGTACCGCCATATTCTCTCGCAGTAGAACCTTCTGCTTGTTCAAAGGATTCAAAAATTTTCTCGAATTTGTCCTCTTTGATGCCAATACCTGTGTCAGATATTTTTACTTCTAAAACTTTATTTTTCACTTTAGCCGATATTTCGATGCGTCCACTTTCTGTGAATTTTGTCGCATTACCCACTAAATTATATAAAATTTGTTGTAAACGGTTTTCATCTGCGAAGACAGCTGGCAGATCAGGCGGAATGGCGTTAATTAATTGCACTTCTTTGCGGGCAAGCAAAGGTTGACTTAAAGTAAGCACGAGTTCAACAATTTCTCGTAGTCCCACTGCCACCTGTTGTAGTTCAATATTTTTTTGTTTGAGTTTTGAAAAATCAAGCGTGTCATTAATAAGAACTGATAAACGTTTGCCACTATTTGCAATCATGGCAAGATTATTCTTAATTTTGTTGTCTAATTCTCCAGCAGCCCCGTCTATTAAGGATTCTGCAATGCCAATAATACCATTGAGTGGCGTTCTTAATTCATGAGAGGTATTGGCTAAAAATTCATCTTTCAGCTTATCAGCATGTTTTAATTGTTCATTTATCGCCTTTTCACGCTTTAACTTTCTCTGCTGTATGAGAACATAACTTATGAGTACACTTAAACCCACCATCATATATAGAAAATAGGCTAACCATGTTTTCCACCAAGGAGGGGTGACTATGATTTTGAGCGTTGTCCCTTTTTTATTCCATAAAGCATCATTATTACTGGCTTTTACTTTGAAGATGTAATCACCGGCTTCCAAATGTGTATAAGTCGCAAAACGGCGGCTACTATCCACATAAACCCAATCTTTATCAACTCCCTCCATTTTGTAAGCATACTGATTTTTTTGTGGACTATTATAATTTAAGGCGACAAATTCAAATGAAAATACGCTGTGTTGATAGGAGAGTGTCAGTGTTTTAGTCAAGCTAATATGTTTTTGTAAAGGAGACTTTCCACCGATAGCAACAGGTTTATTAAAAATATTAAAATCTGTAATAATCACGGGAGGGATAAATGGATTATCCGTGATTTCATTGGGTTGAAAGAGATTAAAACCATTGTTTCCGCCAAACAACAGTTCGCCACGACGAGTTTTATAGCCAGAACCCCAAATAAATTCATTACTTTGAAGTCCATCATTTTTGTCGTAATTTCTAAATGTATTGGTTTTTGGATCAAATTTAGATAAGCCATTATTTGTACTGAGCCACAAATGACCTTTTTCATCTTCTAAGATATGATTGATCGTATCATTGGGTAAGCCACCGTCTTTTTCACGATAATGGGTAAATGTGTTAGTCGCGCTATTGAATTTATTTAAACCACCACCTGTGGTGCCAATCCATAAGATACCGCGACTATCTTCATAAATCGCATAAACTTGACCATTGCTTAGACTGTTGGGATTTTTATCATCAAACTGATAATGCAGAAATGTTTGGGTTTGTTCATCAAATTTGTCTAAGCCAGCAACTGTTCCAATCCACAAGACTCCAAGACTATCTTCATAAATGACATTAACTTGATTATCACTCAAGCTAAGATTATTATTTTCATCATACGTATAATGTATAAATGTTTCAGTTTGTGGATCAAATTTATCAAGTCCGTATCCCCAAGTCCCAATCCACAAAGCCCCTTTGCGATCTTTGTAAAGTGCATTAATATTGTTGTGAAGTAAACTGTTGGGATTATTATCATCATGCTGGTAATGTACAAAAGTTTCTGTCTTTGGATCAAATTTATCTATCCCTTCCCAAGTAGCAATCCACAATGTGCCTTGCTCATCTTCAACAATGGCATAAATATCATCATTAATTAGACTGTTGGGATTGTTGTCATCAGATTGATAATGTACAAATTTTCCTGTTGAACGGTCAAATTTATTAAGACCATCTCCCTCCGTTCCAAACCACAAAATATCTTGCGAATCTTCGTAAATCGCCCAAACAGTATTACCACTCAGACTTGTAGGATCATTTTCAAGATATTGATAATGCTTAAATTTCTTACTTTGCCCCAATATATTTAAACCTGCACCCCAAGTGCCAATCCATAGTCCATCCGCATTATCTTGATAAAAAGTATTGATATAATTGTTATTCAAACCTTCAGAATTCTTAACATCATACTCATAATGCGTATAAGTTTCAGAACCTTGATCAAATTGATATAAACCTTCGCCATCAGTACCAATCCACAATATCCCTGCATTATCTTCGTGAATCGAGAGAGGTGCACTATCATCTAAATAATGCTTAAAAGTTTTGCTCTCTCTATCAAATTTGTTTAAACCCTCATTTGTGGCAATCCATAAAACACCGCTACTGTCTTCATAAATATCATTAATATCATTATTGCTTAATGTATTTGGATTATTAGCATCATGTTGATAACGAACAAAGCTCGAAGTTTCTTGAACAAATTTATTCAAACCAGCACCATAAGTCCCAATCCAAAGCGCACCAGTACGATCTTCATAAAGACTTGCTTGCCAATAGATTTGATTGCTACTCAAACTTGTCGGATCTTTTTCATCATTTTGGTAATGCACAAATTTCTCAGTTTTTCGATCAAACTGATTTAAGCCACCGCCATAAGTCGCAATCCACAATGTACCCGTGTGATCTTCGTAAATCGCTCTGACATCATTGTGACTCAAACTATTAGGATCCTTGTCATTATGGCGATAATGCACAAAAGTTTCATGCGCTACGTCAAATTTGTCTAAACCATTGCTGGTAGCAATCCACAGTATCCCATTCTTATCTTCGTGAATGGACCAAATATAATTGGCACTCAGACTATTAGGATTATCAGGATTGTTTTTATAAACCGTAAATTTGTAACCATCATATTTGTTTAATCCATCTTCTGTGCAAAACCACATAAACCCTTTGCTATCTTGCAAAATACATAGCACAACGGATTGCGAAAGTCCCTCTGATGCACCTAGATGTTCAAATTTAAGTTTAGCGTAAACTGGGTTTAGTGTTATTAATAGGATAAAAATTAGGAAAATTTTTTTCATATTTATTTTTCCTGCTGTTAAGTTATTCCCATTCAATTGTTGCAGGTGGTTTGCCAGAAATATCATAAGCCACCCGAGAAATACCTGTTACTTCATTGATAATTCGATTTGATAAGGTTTCTAACATATCATAAGGTAAGCGTGCCCATCGTGCTGTCATAAAATCAATCGTTTCCACCGCTCGCAAGGCAACAACATAATCATAATGTCGGGCATCTCCCATCACACCAACAGATTTTACGGGTAAAAAGACGGCAAAAGCTTGACTTACTTTATCATACCAATTTTGTTTATGTAATTCTTCAATGAAAATGGCATCGGCTTGACGCAATATGTCGGCATATTCTTTTTTGACTTCCCCTAAAATTCGTACTGCTAAACCAGGTCCTGGAAAGGGGTGCCGATAAACCATCTCACGGGGTAAGCCTAATTCTGTGCCAATTTTACGCACTTCATCTTTAA
>DAOVTJ010000200.1 GCA_030633165.1 Thiomargarita sp.
AGCTTCTGATGGGATATCAAGAAATTTCTCATCAAATTCTCCCATAATAGCCACTGGCCATTCAACTAACCCAGTTACCTCATCCAATAAAGCCTCATCAATCACCGCTTTTCCATCTGCTGCTTCTTCTACCAAAACAAGTACTTGCTCACGACGGGTCGCAAATCCAGGTATGATATGACCTTTATTTTCTAATAAATGACTATAATCACTTGCTTGAGCTATACTAATCGGTTCAGGATGATGGAAACGATGTCCCCGTGTCTCGCGTCCACTTTGCACCCCAAGAATTTGAGTCTCAATCACCTGCTCACCCAATAAAATAACGACCCAATGAACTGGACGTACAAATTCAAAAGAAGAATTTCCCCAACGCATCCGTTTAGGAATAGGCAAGGCTGCTAATGCCGTCTCAATAATATTGGGAATTAAAGTCGCTGTGTTTTGTCCTGCTTGCGTATGATGATATTGCAACCATGCCCTTTGTTTAATTTCTAATCTACCCAATTCCTCAACTTTCACCCCACAGGAACGCGCAAATCCTAAAGCTGCAGGAGTCGGTTGACCATTCTGATCAAAAGAGACACTAACATCAGGTCCTCGTCTTGTTATGTCACGATCTGCCTGCATAGTCGCCACCCCTTTAATAATCACCGCTAAACGACGTGGGGTTGCAAATGGTGTGGCAACTTGATAACTTAATTGTTGTTGCTCTAATCCACGACAAATGCCTGATGAAAAAGCTTCAGATAATTTTTGCAACGCCTTCGGTGGCAATTCTGCCGTACCAATTTCTATTAATAAATCGCGGGATTCATACATATCAAGCATCCTTTGCACAAAGAGGAAAATTCAAAGATTCACGACGCTCATAATAAGCCTGTGCAACAGCACGTGCCAAAGTTCGCACCCGCAAAATATAACGTTGTCGCTCTGTGACAGAAATGGCATGACGGGCATCCAGTAAATTAAAGGTATGAGAGGCTTTAAGCATCAATTCATAAGCAGGTAATGATAAATTCTTCTCAATCAATACCTTGCTTTCTTTTTCATAAAAATCAAATAAATGAAAACACTCATCTACCGATGCATATTCAAAATTGTAGGCTGATAGTTCAACTTCATTTTGATGAAAAACATCACCATAAGTTAGACCCTTTGTCCACACTAAATCAAATACGCTTTCAACACCTTGCAAATACATAGCAATGCGCTCTAAACCGTAAGTGATTTCACCCATGACAGGCTTACATTCTAAACCACCGACTTGTTGAAAATAAGTAAATTGCGTGACTTCCATCCCGTTAAGCCACACTTCCCACCCTAATCCCCAAGCACCAAGCGTTGGAGATTCCCAATTATCTTCAACAAAACGAATATCATGCACTAACGAATCAATACCAAGTGTTTTTAAAGAATCAAGATATAATTCTTGAAAATCTAGCGGTGAAGGTTTTATAACCACTTGAAATTGATAATAGTGTTGTAAACGATTTGGATTTTCACCATAACGTCCATCGGTGGGACGACGAGAGGGTTGCACATAAGCCGCACTCCAGGGTTCAGGACCAATGGCTCGTAAAAATGTCGCAGGATGAAATGTTCCTGCACCGACTTCCATATCATAAGGTTGCAACAAAACACAGCCTTGATTAGCCCAATATTCTTGCAGGGTGAGAATTAATGTTTGAAATGTCATATTTGTATTAAACTTCTTTTAGTACCCGCATCAATATGCGCTTGTAAAATCTTACGAAAATCATCTGGATTTTTAATATGCGTTATTTCACCAGGACGTGGAAAATGAAAATCCTGTAAACGCGATAACCAAAACCGTAAGGCTGCAGCTCGTAACATCACTGGCCAAGCCTCATATTCAAGTGCTGTTAATGAACGATTTTCGTGGTAACCATCAAATATAGCACGTACTCGTTTTTCATCTAAATTACCATCAGATAAACGACACCAATCATTAACCATAATAGCAACATCATAAAGCAAAACATCATTGCAAGCATAATAAAAATCAATAATGCCACACAAGGTATCTCCATTAAATAAAGCATTATCACGGAATAAATCAGCATGAATTACCCCAGATGGCAACACCAATTGTTGATAGTTCGCTTGAAAATGTAACTCGGCTTGCAACAAGGTCGCATCCTCTTCATCCATCATAGGCAGCACGTGTTCTGCAGTAATTTTCCACCAATGCGGACCTCGTCCATTGGGGCGATGATAGGGAAAATCAGGACTAACAACATGTAATTTTCCCAAAGTATGACCAATAGCATGACATTGTAGAAGGCTTGGCTCTTCGACATCTTGACCAGATAAGCGTACTACTAAAGCGGCAGGTTTACCATTAAGTTCACGCAAATAATGTCCTGCCTTATCAGCAACAGGGTGGGCACTGGGAATAGCATGTTCTGCAAAATAAGCCATTAAATTAAGAAAATAAGATAATTCCTCAAAGCAATGGTGTTCAAATAAGGTTAATACAAAGTCACCGGTGGTTGTTGTGATAAAATAATTAGTATTTTCTATACCAGCATCAATCCCTTGATAGCTGACTAAAGTTCCTAAATTATAGTGGCGCAAAAAATCATCAAGTTGATGATGTTCAACAATAGTATAAACAGACATGGGGGCAAATGTAAATTTTGAAAATGAGGAGAGTCTATATATTAATATAAATAACGCAATAAAAAACAATTTATTTTTTTGAGGAGATAGTAATATGTTTAAAACGACTCATTTGTTAGCTGCTTCGGCAATATTCATGCCTATGACTACGCTGGCACCCGAAATGACCGATTATCTTCAACATGAGACCACATTTGATGAAGCCTATCTCACAGGTCGCTTTAATTTGAATGATGGTAATCAGGAACAAACTAGTTTTAATGGTTCGATGTTGGGATATTATGATATCACCTATAGTACCTTGCCTTTAACTTGGAATTTTCGGATTGATGGGTCTACTGATTTCAGTAGAGGTGGAAATGATGGTGAGTCCACTGAAACGGGTTATGATATCACTGCATCTACCGATGCTAAAAAGTATTTTGGCAATACGAGAGGCTTGTTTGTTTACGGTTCTCTTGATCTTGGTTACCGTCAACTGTTTGCTGCTGATCAGGCTGATGATCCTTATACGAAACTGGGTACTGGTGTTGGATATGGTCGCATTTTTAATGCGACGCCTCTTGCATACGTCTTGCGTTTTGTGGATGAATTGAAAGAGTACGGTGTTATTATTGGACATATAGATGACAGTACCTATTTGGAAATGGCTACAATCATCGCCAGGATCAATGGTTTCAAGAACAAATATGGTCTTCATGATTATAAACAACATTGGATCGCAGCAATTGAAGATATTTTGAAAAAAGCGGGCGTGTTAAAGAATAATGCTTTAGGGGCTTTGGGTGTTCTTAAAATGCATGATGTTTTATTCGAGGAAAGAGTTAATCTTCGTAAGCACGGTTGGACAGTTCAAGCTGGTGTCGGTTTTGTGGCTTCTGATTATAGTGGTAATGAAGGCGATCCTTCGCTGGATCTGAGTTTTGAGTACACCTTACCCATCAGTTATAGTTTTCAATTCATTGAGTTAGCAGAATATTCTACTATCTTGAATGATAATATCATTCATTATGCTCATAACAGAATGTCTGTGACTTATGAAATCTCAGATCGGATAGATTGGGAAAATGCATGGGATGTCAAAATTACTTTACCCACAGAAGACGGGAGTAATGATCTTATTTCTCATGAATTGAATTCGATCTTTCGTTATTATCTGTCGAATCGACTGACGGCTGATTTGACCTTGAGTCTTTCAGATGTTGAGGATGATGTTGATGGTAATAACAATGATGAGCTAGAAACTGCTATTTTCATGGGTCTTACTTACCGCTTGAAATAAGCCTTTGAGTGTAAGGTACGCCTTACACTCGTTCTTTTGGACATAAAAAACATCAAAAATCGTGAAATCCACAACTCATGCCTTTAAATTTCAAGCTAAGCAAGCCTTAAAAAATGTCAACTTGCAAAATGCTCTTGCCAGATCAAAAAGCCATTTTATTGATAAACGTCGTGCTGCTGTTGATGCTTTACCAGAATTTGAGAGTTTACGACAACGTGCCCGTGAAATAAAAGAGCATACTTTGGCACATTTAGATTCTTATTTGGAAGATTTTGAAAAACAAGTCTTAGCTAGCGGTGGTCAAGTCCATTGGGCTGAGACTCCGAAAGCCGCGTGTGATCAAATTCTCTCAATTTGTCAAGCCGTGAAAGCACAATATGTCACTAAAGGCAAATCCATGATTAGTGAAGAAATTGCTCTCAATAGTGCTTTGACACAAGCGGGAATTGAGGTGGTAGAAACAGATTTAGGAGAATATATTATTCAACTGGCGAAAGAGCCACCTAGCCATATTATTGCCCCTGCTGTACATAAAACCCGTGAAGAAGTGGCTGATTTATTCTATCAACATCATGGCAAAACAGAACATTTGTCTGAGATTTCTGATTTAGTCAAGGAAGCACGTAAAGTTTTGAGGAGTAAGTTTTTACGTGCCGATGTGGGTATTACCGGTGCAAATTTTCTCATTGCAGAAACGGGGTCAACAGTTATCGTCACAAATGAAGGTAATGGTGATTTAACCAATACATTACCTCGTGTGCATATTGTTGTGGCAAGTATAGAAAAAACTGTGCCCACTTTGAAAGATTGCACAACATCATTCAGAGTATTGGCACGGAGCGCCACTG
>DAOVTJ010000229.1 GCA_030633165.1 Thiomargarita sp.
ATGTTGATACAGAAAAAAAATTAGTCCCAGAAGGTATTGAAGGGCGTGTGCCCCCTCGAGGACCTTTAATTGATGTGATTCATCAATTATTAGGTGGATTACGATCCAGCATGGGCTATACAGGTTCTCATACAATAGAAGATATGCGTACAAAAACGCAATTTGTGCGAATCAGTCTAGCAGGAATGCGTGAAAGCCATGTCCATGATGTCTCAATCACTAAAGAAGCCCCTAATTATCGAGTAGAATAATCAATTTATCCCTTTTTATTTTAAGGTTAATTATAAAGTGATGAATTTAATATCTTGACATCATCATACAGACTTTGATAAATTCAACATTTTTTTTGTGGTTTTTTTAGAACTGAAGGAATAATACTTGTGAATAAACGATTAAGACAAGCCGCATTACCCGTCTTAGCAGTTGGATTTTTAAGCCCAATCGCGGTTACGCCTAATGTTCAAGCAGCCATGTTATCAGCTGATAAATTTAACATATATGGTGACTTTCGCTTACGTTTAGAATCTGATTGGGGTTATGAAGAACTTCAGGCGGATGGGACTGTAAAACTCAAAGATGAACGAAATCGTGCCCGTATTCGTGCTCGTATAGGGATGACATATAAACCAACGAAGAATTATGAATACGGCGTTCGCCTGCGTACTGGATCAGATAGCAACCATTTATCTCCTCACATCACTCTAACAGATTTTGATAATAATGATACTGGTGCTGCAGATTTTAATTTTGACAAGTGGTTTTTAAAAGCAAACTCCAATGGATTATGGGGTTGGGTTGGTCGCAACGGCTTGCCATTCTGGAAACAAAACGAAATGTTTTGGGATGATGATGCCACTATAGTGGGTATAGCAGCAGGTTACCAAAAGAAATTTGGAACAAATAAAATATCATTAAATACAGCTCATTTAAGTCCAGCAGCGGGTATGCATGCATCTACTGGAAACCTTGCTCTTGGTCAAGTCGTCTTTACCACTCAAATCGGTGAAAATAAAATCACCGCTGCAGGTGGATTATTAGCCTTTTCAGCCAATGCAGACAGAGATAGTGATGATGCTGCACTCCTATGGGATGGCAATGGGGGTAGAGATTACAATATTTGGATAGCTAGCCTACAAGGTAAATTTAAGCTAGGATTACCCTTGACAGTGGGCGTGGACTGGATGCAAAACACTAAAAACTATTCTGAAACAGATCTTGACCCTTTTACTGCGGCTAATCGTGATGAAACAGAAGGGTATGTTTTTTCCCTGAAAGTAGGAAAATTAAAGGACAAAGCGGATTGGTTATTGGGCTATTACTATGCCCATATTGAAACCTTTGCTGTCAATTCCTCTTATGCACAAGATGATTTTGCACGTTGGGATCCCCAAAGCAGCAATATGAAAGGTCATGAGTTTAGAGCAGCTTATAAACCTATCAAGATGTTAAGTATAGTCGCGCGTTATTACATGTTAGAAACGATTATTGGTACAGAGAAACAAGGTGATCGTTTTCGACTTGATTTTAATTATAAATTTTAGCAAATGGCGACAATATGTCGCCTCAAATAAAAATGACATGAAAAAAAACTTGACATTTAAAAAATGGCACATATAATAGCTAACAAGTGTAACAAAGCACTTAGTAGGGGATTAAATACTAATAATCTATTAAAAAACGTGGTTATTAGTTATTTTTTTACGTAGCGTATAACAGTAATATTTATGTTGTAGCCTATGTCACAAGTGGTCTTAACCACTTTAATTTTTCATTTATTTGGATAAATTAGATTATGATTCAAAAATTGTCAGCATTTTTAGCAGCTGCTAGCTTGCTATTACTACAATCAGTCAGTGTTGCATCTGTTGATGCTCCGCCAGCATCATTTTCAGATGAAACTAAAGCATGCGTTGCATGTCATAAAAAACGTTCCCTTGGTGTTGTTCAACAATGGGGCGACAGTAAACATTACCGCGCTAAAGTGGGTTGCTATGAATGTCATAAAGCAGACGCAGGTGATGTCGATGCTTTTATTCACGAACCTAAGAAAGTTGGCGCAAACAAACCAATTTCTATCATAGTTTCTCCTAAAGATTGTTCTAACTGCCATGAGAAGGAAGTTGAACAATATACATCATCTCACCATTCCCAAGGTGGACGTATTATTGGTTCTTTAGACAACCTGTTAGCAGACGTTGTTGAAGGTAACCGTGCGATGGTTACTGAGGCTTTCCCTCAGGGTGTTTCAGCGGCAGTTGTCAATGGTTGTTGGCAGTGTCATGGTTCACGTGTTGAAGTTTTGGAAGATGGCTCATTAGATCCAGCCACATGGCCAAACAGTGGTATTGGGCGTATTAATCCAGACGGGTCTAGAGGCTCATGTTCTGCTTGTCATTCACGTCATAAATTCTCTGTTGCTCAAGCCCGTCAGCCAGAAAATTGTGGTAAATGCCACATGGGTCCAGATCATCCTCAAATTGAAATATATACAGAATCTAAACATGGTATTGCTTACCAGGCTAATAAAGACAAAATGAATATGGATCGTTCTAAATGGATTCCTGGTGAAGATTATGATGCTGCTCCTACCTGTGCAACATGTCACATGAGTGCAACAGCCAACCAAGAAGTGAATCATGATGTTGGTATGCGTATTTCTTGGAATAATCGTCCAGCAATTTCAGTTCGTCCTGAAACCACAGATGCTAAAATGGGTTTACCAGGTGCTCATGTTGATTGGGAAACACGTCGTGATAGTATGAAAGATGTGTGTACCTCTTGCCATGGTGATTCTTTCGTTGAAAACTTCTATGTTCAATATGATGGTCAAATTGAATTGTATAATAATAAGTTTGGTTTCCCAGGCTTGGCATTATATAATGCAGCTAAACCTCTCCTGAAAAGACCTTATAAATTTGCTAATCACTTAGACTTTGTTTGGTTTGAGATTTGGCATCATGAAGGTCGTCGTTCACGTCATGGTGCATCTATGATGGGACCAGATTGGACACAATGGCATGGTAACTATGAAGTTGGTAAACACTTCTATGGTACGTACATTCCTGAATTGGAAGAATTGATTGAAGAAAATCTCCATTGCAGCACACCTGAGAAGAGAGCTGCTGCTGAGAATCTTAAAGCAATACTTGACCAAGTGTTAAATGATGAATTTGTTGTTATCGATGTTCAAAGCGGTGAAGAGAAATTCAGTACTGGTCACTTGTGGTTTAATGGTAAAATGAACAAAGATGATGCAGAGCGTCGTATGGAAGAACGTGAAGAGTTCATTAAGAGATATGGTGGTAAAACTGACAAATAGGCATTGAACTTTGGATTGAAAGTGTTTAATATTTCATCCAGAAAAAATCCTTAGGTCAAAAGCCTTCATCGTGTATTCGGTGAAGGCTTTTTTTTAATTAAGACTAACCTGGAGCTTAAAATATGAGTGATCAAGCAAAACCCGCTAAAAAATTGTGGATGTTTGGATCCATAATGTTTATTGGGGGAATTATTTTTTACGGTGTATTTGGTGTTGTTTTACATGGCACTAATCAGACTGAGTTTTGTACCTCTTGTCATTCCATGAAGGTGAATTTGGAAGAAATGAAGGAAAATCCCCATTATAATAATGCTTCTGGGGTGACTGTTGGTTGTGCAGATTGTCATGTTCCACGTAGTTTAGGTCCAAAACTTTGGGCAAAATTGATGGCAGCTAAAGATGTTTATCATGAGCTCATGGGCACAATTGATACCCCTGAAAAATTTGAGGAACATCGGTGGCGCATGGCTAACCAAGTTTGGGATAAAATG
>DAOVTJ010000146.1 GCA_030633165.1 Thiomargarita sp.
CCCACCATTTCCAAAATCCATTTGTATTTCTTCATTTCAAAAATACCTCAAGAAATGGTGGGCAAGCGGGTGAAATATCTCATCTTTTCAGATATCATGATGCCCGCTTACCCACCCTACAATACTAATTTATTCTAAAGTTTTAGGACTTACGCATTGATAAACTATATTTTTTGTGTTCCTGATAAATATCATAGGGTTATAAAAAAATAGCACATGTCTAAATCTGTCATTTGTGACCAATAACGATTAATCAAAAAATTGTAATGCCTTGTATTTAAAAGGGAACATAAAATTTATCATCTGTCAATGCGTAAGTCCTAAGTTTGTAATGCCTTGTATTTCAAAAGAAAGTTATTCACATAAAAATTAAGACTTGAATTATCTAAAATGGCCCATATATTGATAGGTCTCAGACATTTTTTTATTTTAGCATTGATAAAATTTTTCCTCTGTCAATACGTAAATCCTATTTATTTAAAATATGCAGCAATATAAATTAATATGACTAGTGAAACTAAGCGATTTCATTGTGTCAGTTGCGGGGAATGTTGTCGTTATATTGATATCATTGAAGGATTGAAAGATTTGCATATTAATGGTGTATGCAAATTTTTAGTTGATGACAAATGCTCTATTTATGACAAAAGACCCAGTTTATGTAGATATGATGCTGTATATGAAATGTTCAAAGATAAAATTTCACTTAAAGCTTATGATGAAATGGTAATGCATTATTGCCAGCAATTACAAGATTTAAAAAAAGAAAGGATACATCAATAACACATAGATTATTAAAACAACAAGCAGAAAATAATCAAGTACATATTCAAAAAATCAAGTCTGAACAAGAACAAGGGTTATATCCTAAAATATTTTCATTACCTGTAGGATTACAGTTTGAACTAACCTCAAAATGCAATTTATATTGTAAACATTGTTATAACGGCTCTGGGGAAAATCATCATAAAGATAATATGACTGTTGAAGATTGGAAGAGTTTAGTTAATGATGTTATAAAAGAAGGCGGTATTTTTCAATGTATTATTTCAGGCGGCGAGCCTTTGATGTTAGGTGACTCTCTTTATGACATTATGGATCCATTACATGATGATGGTACAGGATTTATCCTTATAACAAATGGGATGCTTGTTAATAAAAATACAGTAAAAAAATTTAAAAAATATAACTTTTATTGGATTCAAGTTTCTATTGATGATGTACTGGATACAGCCCATGATGAATTTCGAGGAAAAAAAGGCAGTTGGAATAAAGCAGTTAATGCGGCTTATTTATTTTCAGGAGCAGGCTTGCCATTACGAATTGCTCATTCAATCACGCCTGAAAATTTACACAGATTACCAGAAATGATTGATTTAGCCTATAAGATAGGTGCATCATCTATTGTTTGTGGTGCTATTTTACCCAGTGGGCGAGCTGTATTGGATCCAACTATGTATTCTCGTAAAGAATCATTTTTAAATGAAATGTATTCAGTTATTGAACAAAATCAATGTAAATATATAAATAAAATGGAGATATTGACCAGCAGTGATTTGGCAATGGATATTCAGCTCAAAAAAGAATTACCCAATTCTGCGATTGTGATTAGACCAAATGGAAATGTTAGAGTCGATTGCACGATGCCATTCACTGTCGGGAATGTTTTAAAAGATAAGATTACTAATATTTGGCGTAATCTTGGTGCTAATTGTTGGAATCATGAGCATCTTAACAAATATATTTCTGAATTAGATGAGTTTGGTGTTCATCCCAATCATAAGAATCATAACGATTTAGATATCACATTAAGGTAACAATATGAAAAAGAAAGAGTATAAAAAGCCCATGATTTTGGCTCAAAACACGCATGCTTTATTTCCAGTAATAATAGAAGCAGCAGAGGCTGCTATAGTAGTCGGGAGTGCTGTTGTAGCAGCAGCAGCTCTTGTAAAAAATAATGATATCAATAGATGTCAAACCATTTCTAATCGAGAAATTATAGGCTTATGTGTATGAATCATTTACTTTTTATTTATGAAAAGTACAAGGATTTACTGATTAAACCTTGTTTTCGTAAATGTAGAGTTGATAATCAATTTCTAATTGTGATAAATGATCGATTAGAGATTTTTTATTTAACTGATACTGCAAAAGAAATGATAAAAACTATTTCGGATAGTATCAAAGTGGATGATTTATTCAAAATATTTCAAGAAGAATATGAGGTTGATGCTATCACACTAAAAAGTGATATTATTGATTTCCTTAAAGATATGCAATGGAAAGGAATTATTTGTTTAAATTATCTTGAAAATAGCGAAGTACAATAAATGTTTAAATCATTTTTTCTAAACAAAAATTGGGTCTTTTGGTCATGGGCAGGTTCATCTCTCATTTTGGGAGTGACCTGGTATATGGTCAGTCTTGATGTGCAAATTAATGAATGGTTTGGAGTGTTTTATAATACTATTCAAGATGCTCTTTCAAATCCAGGAAAAATAACCTTTGATGAATTCTTATTGCAATGCCTAACATTTGCCAAAATTTCGGGTATTTATATCGTAGTGGCTGTAGGTTTGGAGTTTTTCATTAAACATTATATTTTTCGATGGCGTACTGCGATGAATGATTATTATATGCAGCACTGGACTGGATTACGTCATATTGAAGGGGCAGCACAAAGGGTACAGGAAGATACGATGCGCTTTGCGCGGATTATGGAAACATTGGGTATCGTTTTTATACGCTCAGTGATGATCTTGATTGCATTCTTACCTATTCTTTGGGGATTGAGTGAGCATGTCAAAGAATTGCCTTGGATTGGACAAGTGGATCAGGCCTTAGTTTTTATCGCCTTCATGTCTGCCGTTTTTGGTACAATTTTATTGGCAGTGGTCGGTATGAAGCTGCCTGGGTTGGAATATCATAATCAAAAAGTGGAAGCAGCATATAGAAAAGAATTGGTACTTGGTGAAGAACATGAAGAATATGCTAGTCCACCTACTGTGATAGAATTATTTAAGAATGTTCGTAAAAATTATTTTACCCTGTATAAGCACTACCTATATTTTGATATTGCTAAATGGTCTTACTTGCAATTCAGCGCAATTGTGCCTTATATTGCTTTGGGACCTTCTATTGTAGCAGGTGCGATTACTTTAGGTGTAATGCAACAGGTGATACGGGCTTTTGGCAAGGTGGAAGAATCATTCCAATTTTTTGCGAATTCATGGGCTACAATTGTGGAACTAATGTCCATTTATAAACGACTTAAAGAATTTGAGCAACAAATTCCCTCATCCAATCATTAATCACTGCCCTCGCAAAAATAGGCTATCTGAATGCTTTTAAATTGATGATTAGCATGAACCTATCCCACTATTAGTTTTCAGAGTAAAAGTCGCTTATCCACACCAATACCCTCAAAAATAAAGAGATTAGATTAAGACAATTTTAGTACTAATTCAATGAGTTAGGATAGGTTCACCGCTCTCTTCTCACCTATTTTTGCAAGAAACTTTTTAAACGTAATTCAAAACTCATCCCTTGCCCAATCTCACTAAAAGCCGTCACTGTCCCGCCCCAACTTTGTACCTTCTGGATCGCTGAACGAATTTTATTAAATTCATGTTTTATGCTATTAGGGAGCTCTTTTTCACTATCAAGCAGCTTGGCAGAATCTTCAAAATCCGAAACATCCCCAAACAAATATCGTTGAAAATGTTCATTCGGAAGACCAAATCCAGTATTTTTGCAAATATAGCTTATCCAATGGTCTTCTCTCTCTTTGAGTTGAATGATAATTTTAGTATTTTCAAGGGAATCATGGATCAGTTGAGTGAGTAAGGTAATGAGGACAGTTCTCAATTCTTGAGGAGATGCAAATACTAAACTAATTAGTGCAGGTAAGTTGCTATGTAATTCTACTCGTTGTTCGGCTGCTAATCCATGTAAATTTTCTAAAGCCATTTGTATAGGCTTTTTAGCATCAATGGGATAATATCCGACAGTCATCACTTCCTGTTCTACACTGAGTTGAGATTGCATTTTCTCCAAAAAGTTCATGCTTTTATCCATTTTTTTTCGCACTTGTTCAATCATTTTATGCTTTTGTTCACCGCTCAATTCTTCACGAGCTAATAGTGGCATTGCTAGATTGATGCTTTGTAAATCATTGCGGAGTTGAAAAATCATTTGCTCTGCCACTTCTTCTTTCAATTTATGTAAGTTTATGACCTCTGTAATGTCAATCAGTTCACATAATATACCTTGAAATGAAAATTGGGTTGTGGTTGCTAAACTTTCCTGGTAACTGAAAGCTCTGATATTTAGTATATAATGACACAAGATTGTTGAAGGTAAAGTCACTGGTAGTGTCATTTTATCTTTTTCTAACAGGATACGGCGAATGTGTTGCTGTGCACTTGACATATCAATATCACAAAATCTCATCAAAAATTCTAAAATAGTTGTCGTATTTGGTGATAATGCAAGCGTTTTCAACACTTTTTCCATACGTTGATTGATTTGGATCACTTGCCCAAATGAATTGTAAAGAATAGAAGCAATTTCCGCACCATATAACAGTTCTTCAACTTCTAGTAAGCGGTGTTCTAATGCGATAATTGAGGTGTCTAAAGCCTTATAAGCCAGATTATTACCTGTTGGGTGAAGATAACGGTGCAATATTCCTTTTTCAGGGCTGTTACGTTGCAACCATTGTTGCCGATAATATAATAATTCTCCAATTTGATCTGCAAAATTTTTAATATGTTCAGCAAATACGAGTTGTGTTGCCCGTTCTGGTTTAATACTAAACGCCCAAAAACCTAATATTGCCCCTGCAAATTTTAAAGGGACTAGGTATTGCTCATCTTCAAAATCAACTGCTTTTAAGTAGGGTTTATTTAAACGAATTGCACGGTTTTCGATAATGGCTTGACTATAAGGCCACCTTTCATAATCACGTCTAAGTTCTTCAATATCCGCCAAGGAGCAATGTAAAGCTTTAACTTCTCTTACTCTATGATCTTCTGGTATCCGTTCTAAAAAAATGAGTCTGTTTAAATTTAATATCTGATTAACCATAACAATGATCTGTGACCAATGTTCATCAGAAGTGGATAAATATCTAGGATTACTCCGTTCTCCAAGCCTAAATGATATTTCTACAAACCGTTCACGTAAAATGCTTTCTGTTGAAAGTACTGTAGATTTAAAATTAATCCAATATAATAATATTTGGGCAATAAATAGCTCTACAAGAGGAAGATAGAGGTGGGTATAATGAAATAATAGCCAGGCTAAAATGAGATAGAGGCAAATGATACTCAAGGTGAAATGCAAATGTTTGGTAACATTTACTCCCCAGTAGATTACTGTACTTATAACCATCAAGATTAACAATAACAAAAATGTCATCTTAATGTTTAAAGTCATAATATACTCTTCATTCAATAGCGTATTCAAAGCCAAAGCATGGTATTGAGGCAGTGAAATCATCAAATCTTTGGTCATTGTTAATGGGGTATATAGTCCAAGAACATCACGCGGTTGTGCAAAACCAATAACAACACTACGTTGTTCAACAAGGTCATTAATTAAGCCACCAACTAAAATTCTCTCTAGCTTAATTTTAGGCAAGTTATCAAGCCCTGTACTAAAATTAATATGGTATTGATTATTGGGTAAATTAATGCTTTTTCCTAAAAATTGCTGTGCTGCAAGGACTTCAAGAGCTGGATAATTGTGTTTGTTTATCTGAAAACGACTATATTGTTTACTGTAGATACCAAAGGTTTGCGGTGGCAGGCTTACTAAGCCAAATTGAATTTTACACTTTTCAACTGCTTTTGGTAATGGAGCAAGCCCTTGAGAATTAAAGAAACGTGCGAAAAAGACATTATCTTCGGCATGACAATAAAATGCATCAGGAACGTTTTTAGGCATGAAGGTAAAAACAATTTGCTTAGCCTTTTTTTCTTTTAAAAGAGTTAATAATGTAAACCAAGCCTCATCTGGAGTTTCGGCGGAAGCCTCAATAATGAGTACTTTTTTATGAGTTTGGGGATTGAGAGAATCAAAAATTTGGTAAATCCATTCATTTGACCATGTCAAGATTTCAAAAACACTTAATCCTGTGACACACATAATAATTAAGACTGTTTGGCATAAGCTAATTATCTTTTTTTTCCATTCGTTGTTCATTTAATGATATGTCTCAATTGTTGTATTCAAGCGTGTTCACCCTCCAAATATCAAAAATATCCATTACACCCCCCCATTTTAAAAATCCATTGACCCTCTTCATTTTAAACAATGGTTCGAACAATTTTAGGGAAGGAAGCACTTGAATGAGAATCCGATTATAGATAAAATGTTATTTCCTACAATAAAATTTTTTCTAAAGAAACCGAATTCTCATGAACAGAATCGAATTTATTCTAACACGAATGTCAAAAATATGTAAACCGCAACGTAAATTTTTCAGCTGCTCCCGCTTTTAAAAAAAGTATATTATAAACAATATGTTACAAAGATACAAAAAAATAG
>DAOVTJ010000047.1 GCA_030633165.1 Thiomargarita sp.
AAAGTGATTTATATTTGCCCAAAATATATTAAAGATGATACACCGAAACAATACCGTCAATGGTTAGAAATGATAGAAGACAGCCTTGATGAAGAAATTGATGAATCCCATTATTCAATCCCAGAAATCCAAGAGATTTTCAATATCATTGAAAGAGATCAAGTGACACCTGAAGAACGTGCTCGAATGTTTGAAGAATATAATATCGCAGAAATGAAACATGGTGAGTTTAATAAGGGTCAAGTCGTTGGGTTTGATGAGGGTTTTGCTGAAGCTCAAAAAGAAGGTGAGAAAAAAATCAGAGAAGCTCAAAAAGAAGGTGAGAAGAAAATTAGAGAAACTCAAAAAGAAGGAGAGGAGAAAGGAAGAAAAGAAGGTGTAAGAGAAACAGCTAAAAATTTAAAACAACTTGGCACATTGACAGATGAACAAATTTCCACTGCTACTGGATTAAGTTTGAATGAAGTACAAGCATTATAATGTTTTGTAGGGTGCGTCTTACGCACCTGCTAAAATCAAGGCGAGTAAAATGAAAAGTGTAGCCCCATTATCTCGTTCCAACGCGCTGCGTTGTAGGACGCAGCGCGTCCTTTGTTAGCATAGACTTGAATATATTCATAATAATCCTGTAAAAAAGGGTTATGTTGATGAACCAGTTCATTGGCGTTATTCAAGTGCTCGTAATTATGCTAAAAAAGAAAGCTTATTACCTGTATTTACAGAATGGTAGATTCCACGCAGGATGCTTCTGAATAAGAGAAATAATATAGTTCATGCTAAAAAAAGGACGCGTTGCGTCCTACAACGCAGCGCGTTGTGATAGGCATTCCCACGCTGGCGCGTGGGAACGAGAGATTTTTTCACACCGCATGATGCCCGCTTACCCACCCTACAATTAAATTTAAGGTGTTTTTCTTGCCAACCATTTCTCACCTACAATTTCTATTTTAATCTTGAAACTGTTAGAATATGAATTTACCTACTTTTGAGAAAAATTATGCAATTTATAAATGTCAAAACAGATTTTGCATTTAAAAAAGTTTTTGGAAGTGCAGAATCTAAAGATATACTCATTAGTTTTTTAAATGCCATATTGAATTTAAAGAATAATGTCATTGAGAGTTTAACCATTATAAATCCCTATCAAATCCCATTATCTGAAGGTTTGAAAGAAACTTATGTCGATATTCAAGCCAAATTAGAAAATGGCACAACTGTCTTGATCGAAATGCAAACTTACAATCAAGGTGGTTTTGGTAATCGAATCCAATCCAATTTAGCGAAAGCTTATTCAACTCAATTACGTTCAGGTGACAAATATACTAAACATAATCGTGTGGTAGCCTTAACGGTAACCGATTTTCTCATGTTTAATGATGAAAAATTGAAATCAACCGTCATCACACATTTTGAATTTATGGAAAGAACGAAATTAGTATTATTTCCGTATAATAAAATGGAAATGGTTTTTGTAGAATTACCAAAATTTGATAAAAAAGAAGATGAATTGGTCACAATGGCGGATAAATGGATATATTTCATCAAACAAGCAGGAGATTTTAGCGATATCCCCCAAAGCTTAGTAAATGAAAAAAACATCACAGATGCCCTAAAAATCGCCAACTATGCCACTTTAACCCCAGAAGAATTGGATATAGAAGAGAAAAAGAGCAGATGGTTAGCAGATCAGGAAGAAATAGAATTTGAACGACAAATTGTCTTAGACAAACTATCGCAAATGAAAGTGGAAAAGCAAGCGGTGATTGAAGAAAAGCAAGCGGTGATTGCGGAAAATAAAGCGGTGATTGCGGAAAAACAAGCGGTGGAAAAAGCTTTAGCAGCTGAAAAAGAAACTGCGAAAACTGCAAAAATGGCTTTAGAAAAAGCGGAGCAATTGATACAACAAGCGGAACAAAACACCAAATTACAGATTGCGAAACAAATGTTGCAAAATAAGATTGACATTACCCTTATTATGCAAGCGACAGGTTTGGAAGCTGAGTTGATAAGAAAATTATCGGTGGAGTGATAATTCAAAAAACAGCGCAATATTTTTGTAGGCTCTCCATTTTTTTAAATTTCTTAGTCTCAAATCATCTAAATTCAAAATCACAGATGATGAAGTTTTATAGTAAAAAGCATTACCTTTATGCTAAAATCAAAAAACTTTGAGACTATTAAGGAAAAATAATGCCAAAAAATATCTTGCGTATTGCTACCCGTAAAAGCCCACTCGCTTTATGGCAAAGCCATCATGTACGCGATCTCTTATGTCGTGCTCATCCAAATCTTCAAGTTGAACTTGTAGAAATCAGCACAAAAGGTGATAAAATTCTTGATACACCGTTAGCTAAAATTGGCGGCAAAGGCTTATTTGTCAAAGAATTAGAAAATGAATTAGTAGCAGGAGAAGTGGATATTGCAGTACATTCTATGAAAGATGTTGCTGTGGATTTTCCTGAAGGCTTAATTTTGCCTGTGATTTTGCATCGGGAAGATCCTTATGATGCTTTTGTATCTAATGACTATCCCAATTTTAATGCCTTACCTGAAGGCGCTATTGTTGGCACATCAAGTTTACGTCGACAATCTCAAATTTTAGCACTGCGTCCAGATTTAAAAATTCGCTTTTTACGTGGAAATGTAGGCACACGTTTGCAAAAATTAGATAATGGAGAATATCAAGCCATAATTTTAGCAGCAGCAGGATTAAAACGACTAAAATTAGAAAAACGTATTCGTGACATCTTTACAGCAGAGATGATATTACCTGCCATTGCCCAAGGCGCAATAGGGATTGAATGTAGAGAAAATGATGTTGAAACCAATGAACTGATTGCAGGCTTAAATCATTTGCCAACACAACAACGAGTTTCTGCCGAACGTGGGATTAATAAGTGTTTAGAAGGCGGATGTCAAGTCCCTATCGCGGGGTTTGCTGAAATAAATAAAGACGGTTTAACCTTACGAGGATTAGTGGGTGATGTTCATGGTAAAGAAATATTGCGGGCAAGCATTCAAGGATCAGTGGATGTAGCAGAAGAATTAGGCATGCAATTGGGTAATCAATTATTAGCACTCGGTGCCGCTCGCCTACTCCAAAATATTTAATGTCAAATTTAAGTGGAATTAAAGTCTTAATTACTCGCCCTGCCCACCAATCAGAGCATTTATGTCAACTTATCGCCAAAGAAGGCGGCGTACCTGTACGCTTACCTGTTATAGATATTGTTGATATTGACAATAAAAATATGACTTGTCGCAAAGTAGATATTGCCATTTTTATCAGTGCTAATGCGGTGGAAAAAACTTTGCCGACTTTAGGTTTACCAACATGTCAAGTGATTGCTGTGGGTAAACGCACAGCTAAAACACTCAAAGATTGGGGAGTAATAGCCCTTTGCTCAGCACCGCCTTTTAACAGTGAAACTGTACTAGCAATGCCACAATTACAAAGCATAGCAGGCAAAAAAATTGTTATTTTTCGGGGAGAGGGAGGACGTGAATTATTGGCGGATAGCTTACGACAACGCGGTGCAATCGTAAATTATATCAACGTTTATCGGCGCGTCCAATCCGCAACACCAAAATGGTTAGCACACACAAAAATTGATATTATCACCGTCACCAGCGTAGAAGGATTAAAAAACCTATTAGCCATGTTGAATGGGCATTTGAAAAATACACCGCTAGTGGTAATGAGTACACGTATCAGTGTCGAAGCAGAAAAACTTGGTATACAAGCCCCAATTTTTGTTGCCCCTAATGCCAGTGATGAAGGATTATTGAAAGCGGTGTTAAAAGCATGGAGCGGGTGATGGGAATCGAACCCACGTTATCAGCTTGGGAAGCTAAAGTTCTACCATTAAACTACACCCGCTTTTAAGTACACCTATTTTAATGATTTTAAAAAAAAAGTCAAGACTATTTAAATATAAATATTTTTATATCAACATAAATAAAACTTATGGGATAACATGATAGAAATTTTCCTAAACGGTAAAACCCAACAAATAGAAGACCACCTGAATATTGCCGCCTTATTAAAGCAATTAGACTTAGAAAACAAACGGTTAGCAATAGAAATAAATTTAGAAATTATCCCTCGCAGCCAATTTGAGACTTATACTTTCTCAACAGGAGATAAAGTAGAAATTGTACGTGCAATTGGAGGTGGGTAAACTATCCAAAATAGTTCAAAACGCTTACAAAAATTATTCCTGATATAAAATCCAAGCTAAAATATTAGCAATATTCCAAGCATCATCTATTCCTCGGTGATGCGTCCCTTCTAAAGGAAAATCTAATTGCTTTAAAGCTCTTTCCATACCCACACATTTTCTCAAATTATGCCTATCAGCATAACGGTGTCTAACATTAATGTGCTCTTCATTAAAAGGATATTCAATCCCTTTTTCTTCGCATTCACGTTGAAATATTTTTCTATCATAAGCCCCGTAACTTGCCCAAGCCCGTTCTTTGGATAAATATTGTGTTTGCAAGATATCACACCCTTCTTTTAAAGATATCCCTTTATCAATCACTTCAGGCGTTAATGTCGTTAATTCAGTGCAAAACTCACTAACTTCTGAATTAGGCTTAATAATAATACTTGCAGTTTCCAACCTTTCACACGTGATCGCATCTAAAACACAAATGCCTATTTCTATAATTTCATTTTTTTGTCCTTCAGGAATTTTACCTCTCCAGCAAGTGGCTTCGATATCTATGACTAAAATTTTATCGGTTTTGTCTTGGTTATACATTGAACTCATCATTAATATCGAATTTTATACCCTATATGCAATATCCACAAACAAAATGCACTAACAGCCGTAAAAAATAGACAAACAATAGCCAAACTGATCGCCACATTCATTTCCGATATGCCAAAAAAACCATAACGAAATCCATCAATCATATAAAAAAATGGATTATAGTAAGAAATTTTCTGCCAAAACTCTGGCAAAGTATCTATTCTATAAAAGACACCACTTAAAAAAGTTAAGGGTAAAATAATAAAATTTTGAAATCCTGAAATTTGATCCCATTTATCTGCCCATATTGACGCGATTAATCCTAAAGTGCCCAATATTGCACTGCCCAAGATCGCAAAACATAACAATATCCACAAATTATAAATGGGTAATACGATAAACCACAATGTCGCTATCCATACGCCTAAGCCCACAACTAAACCACGCACCACCGCCGCACCAATAAAAGCAAGGTAAAATTCAAAAGTAGATAAAGGAGGTAAAAGCAGAAAAATAAGACTACCCATCATTTTTGATTGAAAAAAACTGGATGAAGTATTAGCAAAAGCATTTTGAATGATAGACATCATTATCAAGCCAGAAATGAGAAAAGCAGTATAACTAATATTCTCATAGACTGTCACATGTTCTTCTAAAACTGATACAAATACCAGTAAATATAACAAAACAGTAATAATGGGTGTGAGTATTGTTTGAGAGGCAACCTTCATAAAACGCCACACTTCCTTGCCAAATAGGGTATATAAACCGTACCAATTCATTTTTTCCCCTTTTCTCTACTTGTCAAGCTTAGAAAAACGTCTTCCAAACCAGGCTCTTCAGTGTGTAAATCAGAGAATTGAATATTAGCACCGCGTAAACTTTCTAAAATTTCCCCAATTTGGTCCTTTTCCTTATGCAGGCGTAATACTAATTCATTTTTTAAAAAAGATTGAACCTTATCTTGCAAGCCTGTCGGTAAAATGACATCATGACACGTCAAACTTAAACGTAATAAACGATAGGGATAACGTGCTAATAAAACAGATGTATTATCAAGTGCAACTAATTGACCCTCATTTAAAATAGCGATTTTCTCACAAAGACGTTCAGCTTCTTCAATATAATGCGTTGTTAAAACAATGGTATGACCTTTTTGATGCAAATCATTGGCAAATTCCCATAATACTTGACGTAATTCGACATCCACACCTGCAGTCGGCTCATCTAGCACAACAATCGGTGGTTTATGCACTAAAGCTAAAGCAATTAATACCCGTCGTTTCATACCACCAGACAGTTTTTGTAAATTGGTATTGGCTTTATCGCTGAGATTTAACACGTGCAATAATTCATCAATCCACGGTGTATTTTCTCGCCCTAAACCAAAATATCCAGATTGTAAGCGCAGTACTTCATGAACGGTGAAAAACGGATCAATAGCTAATTCTTGCGGAACTATACCTAGCGCATGTCGTGCTTGTCTCCATTGAAGACGTACATCATGGTCCAGAATACGCACCGTACCTTGTGTCGCACGCACTAATCCTGCCATAATATTGATTAAAGTAGATTTTCCCGCACCGTTAGGTCCAAGTAAACCAAAAAAACTGCCTTTGGGAATTTCAAAATCCACACCTTTAAGGGCATGTAAATTCCCATAGTGTTTATATATATGTGATATGCTAACAGCAGCAACCATAAGGTTTTCTCAATGATTTAATAGTTCCTGCACACCACTAACAGTAGCAAGACTTTGCATTTGAGCAGGAATATTGCGAAAAGTAATTGGTGCATTTTGTGCTCGCTTGAGCAATTCAATCAATAATGCTAATCCTGCACTATCAGTACGGGTAACATCATGCAAATCCAAAATTCCCCCTTTAGACAAAAGGGAAAGTTGGGTAAATTCCATCAATAAGGCATTTACATTTGCAAAACATAACTCGCCCGACAAGCGCCAAGTATTAGCATTTTCTACGACAATTTGGCTCACAGCTTAACCTTCTTGATTTTTAGTGTTAAGTTTTGTAATTGCAATCTCTATATCAGTACGTTTAAATTCATTTCTGTAATTTAGCAACAAACTAATGCCCGCAATATAAATATTATACACCTTCCAATCACCAGTCTTGTTTTGATACATATTAAAATCAATCGGAGTCTTTTGATTTCCCTGGATAATTTGCGATTTCACCTTAATACGTTTAGCACCGAGTCTCGCACGTACAGGTAGATATCTGATTTTGAATTTTTTCCCAGCTGCCTCTTTCAAAGCAGTTTGATAGGTGCGAATTAATAAAAACTGAAAGGCATGGATAAAACGTTCCTGTTGCTCAGTAGATGCTTTTTTCCACTTCTTTTTACCCAATACCCATTTAGACATCAAGCGAAAATCAAAATGCGGCACAACATGTGTCTTCAAGATTTCCTCTGTGTTTGCTGAATCTGTGGATAAGGCAGTTAGCACGTTCTTCGTACTTGTTTCAATTAAATTGCTCGCTGGATGTTGCGCCCACACGTTTTGTAGCATGAAAACTAAAATCACAAAAGCGAATAATTGTTTCATCAAAAATATCTCCGTTTTTTGTAAAAAAACTATTATGGCTTAGTACCAGAAGCCATATTATATAAAAATTTTCCAATCAACTCTTCTAAGATCATAGCAGATTGAGTGGATGATAGCCTATCATCAGGGATTAAATATTCCTCCTCTACCCCTGCTTCAAAACCAATATATTGTTCACCAAGCATGCCAGCGGTGAAAATGCTAGCAACAGTATCTACTGGGATTTTAGTAAATTGGCTATTGATACGCATCGTGACAATAGCTTGATAATATTCCTCATCAAACTGAATATTAGTCACTCTACCAATACGCACCCCTGCCATTTTTACAGGAGATTTAATCTTTAATCCCCCAATATTACTAAAATCAGCTATCACAGTATAACCCTTATTATCAAATAGATTACCTAAATGACTGACTTTCATAGCTAAAATAAATATAGCAGCAAGAGCTAATGCCACAAAAATACCTACGCCAATTTCTACACTTCTTTTCGATTGCATATTGCCTCTCAAGACGTTATCAATTAAGTACAGAGCAAATCTGATGATTTGTTAATTATAACTGAAATAGGTAAAATATCAAAGATATGACTGAAATTTCATTAACATCCAAAAAAAACGCCATAATTATAAAATGACACAAGAAATTACTGACTTACCTCAACCTTTTGGTTTTTATCGTGTTTTAACAGGTAACGATTATCTCCATTTTAGTTATTGGTCCAAAGACAATACTCAATTGAGTTTATCACAAGCTCAAAAAGCTTTATCACAACTACTCTTAGAGCGTTTTCCCAAACCACCGAAGCGTATATTAGATGTCGGATGTGGTTTAGGTGCGATGGCTGGTCAATTAGCAGATAGTGGTTTTTCAGTCGTAGCGATTGCCCCATCTTACGCCTTAATCAACTACGCAAAACATTATCACCCAGGTCCTGAATATATCGCTTGTGGTTTTTTAGATGACCACCCTCGCCTACTTTCACCAGAATGTTATGACCTAATCTTATTTCAAGAATCCTTACAATATTTTCCCCAACTTGCCCCTGTTTTTAAGAAAGTAAAAGAACTGTTAGAGCCCTCTCAAGGCAGGATGGTATTTTGTGATGAAGTTTCTTATACACCTCAAACGAAACAACATTCAGCCGTCCATGAAGCCAAAAACATTGAACGTCATTTTGCTGAACAAGGCTTTTTTGTCCGTTACCATAAACGTATTGGTCCTGAAGTAACCCCAACCTGCGAAAAAGCATTAAAATATTTTAAAGAAAAACGATCAGAATTATTAGAATTATTTGGACCAGAATCAAATTCAGAGATTGACCACTTTATTCAGGGATGGACACAACAACAAACATACTATCAGACTGGACAATTTGGTTATGAGGTGTGGGACATACGCCCCAGTAATTTCCCAATCAAAACTTACCAAACGGGAGATGAAACGGCTATTATCAATGGATTTAAAACAGCCTTTGGTGTTTCCCGCAGTCAAGAACATTGGTCTTGGAAATTTCAGCACTCTCCTTTCGGAGGACCTTATATTTCTACCGTATGGGATGAAAGTGAAATAGTAGCCCACTACACCGCTTATCCTGTGCCCCTGTGGCTAGAAAACTGTAACATCATGACTTATCAACTTGCTGATACCTTTACTCTTCCTGCCTATCGAGGTATTGGACGTGGACAAACCAGTTTATTAGGACGAGTATGCCGTCACTTTTATCGTCTGTATTGTGAGGGCGAAATTCCATTCTTTTATGGTTTCAATACAAATAAAATCCAACGCTTTGGAAAATTATTTTTAGGCTATTATCCAGTAACACCAGTTTATGACTGGGTTATGACAGATGAAATATTACGGAAATTTGAAGAACGAACAGTATGGTATAATTATTTGCATTATACTGTATCTTGTGTAGAAAATGTAGGAGACTGGGCTGATAGTATATTTACACAAGCAAAGCAACATTATGGGTCACTAGTCGCACGTAATCAACAATATTTACAATGGCGTTATCAAGAACATCCAGATTTTCGTTATCATTTCTTTGTCGTGCGCCGTTGGGGAAAGGCGGTTGGTTGGTGGTTGGTACGTCTTGAAAATGAAACACTTATCATAGGAGATGCTCTTTTTTCTCAAAAAACAGTTCAAGCACCTCAAGCTGGTTTGAGAGCGATGCTTCATTTTTTTAAGCAACAAAAATCAGTAAAGATTCAAAAAATACAGGGATGGTTTTCTCGAACGCCAGCATGGTGGAATGATGTTCTTGAAGAATTAGGTTTTAAGCCTCAAAGGCAGAGCCAAAACTTGGATTTTGGTATCACATCTTTTAATGATGATTTTGATCCAGAACAATTCGGTAAAAATTTCTATTTCACCCAAGGAGATAGCGATCTATTTTGATTGTTAATTTTCAATGATACAAGCTATTTATCTACAATCTGTCAGCAAGACATATAAAACGTACGCACATGGGTGGGAACGCCTCCGAGAAATCCTAACACAGCATCCTTGTGCACAGCAATTTCATGCTTTGCACCCATTAACACTACATATTCCACATGGTCAAGTTGTCGGTATCGTTGGTAACAACGGTGCCGGTAAAAGCACCCTACTTAAAATCGTCGCTGGCACATTGACGTGTGATATTGGCGGAGAGTGTACTGTATCAGGACGTGTGGCTGCCTTATTAGAATTAGGCTCTGGTTTCCACCCTGAGATGAGTGGGCGAGAAAATGTCTATTTAAGTGGCACTATGATGGGTTTATCTATTGAGGAAGTTGATAAAGTATATGATGACATTGTTGCCTTTGCTGACATCAAAGATTTTATGGAACAACCTGTTAAAACTTATTCATCAGGAATGTTTATGCGCTTGGCATTTGCTGTTGCGACCAATGTCGATCCAGAGATTTTAATTATTGATGAAGCCCTTTCTGTTGGAGATGGCACATTTGCACGTAAATCTTTTGATCGAATTATGCAATTTCGTGATGCGAAAAAGACAATTTTATTTTGCTCTCATTCCTTATATCAGGTAGAAAAAATTTGTGATCGAGTTATTTGGCTAGATAAAGGACAACTCATGATGGATGGAGAGCCTTCTAAAGTCTTAACAGCCTATAATGAAACCTTAAATGCCAAGATTATCTCACCCGATCCGCTCAAACAAACACAATCTCATCTACCATCTGATAAAACAGCACGCATTACTCATATTGAAACCAGTACTGAAGATCAGAACGGTGATAATCTAAACTTACAATGTGGTAAGAGTAATTTAATGATTGATGTGGATTTTATCTATGATCCAACTTTACAACCTCCAGTCATTGCAGTAACAATTGTACGTAAAGACGGTTTACTCGTGAGTAGTGCATCTACACATAATGATGGTCAAAGCATAGCTTCTAATTCTGCTGGTAAAGGCAAAGTTCGTCTTATTTTCAAAGAAATACCCTTACTCAAAGGTAATTACATAGTAGAGGTTTTCGTGATTTGTGAAAAAGCTATCCACCTTTATGATCAAAACTTGTCAGTAGCATCACTAACAGTGTCACAAGAAGGTATTGAACAAGGTGTTGTTACTATGCCGCATCAATGGATTATCTAATCACAAAACTATATTTTTAATATGTCTACTGAAATTGAACTAAAATTATATATCGCTCCTAAGGATATTAAAAAATTCCTGCAACATCCCTTGTTACAATCAGCACATCATACCCAGCATTTATATAATACCTATTTTGATACACCAAAACATGATTTATTACAAAGAGGTGTCGGTTTACGGGTAAGACGCATCGGTGATAAACGTTTACAAACCTTGAAAACTGCTGGGGTGGCTTTAGGTGGTTTGCATAAACGTCAAGAATGGGAAAATGAGATTTCTACTGATACACCAGTTTATAGTCAATTTCCCAGCGGTGCTTTACCCAAGTGGTGCTTAAAACAAAAAAACATTAATAAAATTGAGGCTATATTTACTACTGATTTTCAACGGACAACTTGGCTTTTAACAACTAAAAGTGGTAGTAAAATTGAAGTGGTACTTGATCAAGGCGAGATTAAAAATAAGACTGCTAGCATCCCACTCAGCGAAATTGAACTCGAATTGAAATCAGGTTCTCCTCATACACTTTATAAAATGGCATTGAGCTTACAAAAAACTCAAACGCTATTAATTGAAAATAAAAGCAAAGCGGAACGAGGCTATACACTACATAAACCTAAACCTTTAACATATCATAAAGCGGGTGTTGTGACATTAACACCTGAAATGACAGCGGAGCAAGCCTTTATTCATATTCTTTGGCATTGTCTTGAACATTTACAAGCTAATGAAGATATGGTGTTATATGGTAATGATATTGAAGGTGTTCATCAAATGCGAGTTGCTTTACGACGTTTACGTTCCTGTCTCAATTGGTACAAGCCGTTAATTCAAGAATCAAAATTATATGATGAACTGAAATGGATTACTAATAATTTAGGGAACGCACGTGATTGGGATGTTTTCGCATTAAGTTTACAAGAAATGCCTTTTCCCTTAACAAATTTAGAAAAAACAGTCGAAGATTTACAAGCACGTGCTTATGTCAACGTACGTAAGATACTACGCTCTACTCGTTATAGTCGCATGTTATTATTATTAGGTAAATGGATAAGTCAACGTCGCTGGAGACGAAAGGCAAAACTAGTTGTTTTAGATAAGCCTGTCAAGTATTTTGCGAGTGACAGTCTTGAACAATATCATCAATATTTATGTCAAAAGGGTGAAAATTTAGCCCAATTCGACCTTGAACAACTTCATGATTTGCGTCTTGTCATCAAAAAAATGGCTTATGGTAGTCATTTTTTTGCGACACTTTACTCCCATAGTCATCCTTATGCTAAAAGTCTCTCTCGTTTGCAGGATGAATTAGGTATTATTCATGATGGTAATGTGGTGAGTTATTTACTTAATCAAGCTTCTTTGTCTGAAAATGCACCAGTACGATATTTGTTAAAGGGGTGGTATGCTCATCAACGAATGATAGGTTTAGGGCGTTTGGAAAAATCATGGCAGACTTTTCTTAAACAGGATATTTTTTGGTAATGGTGTTATTTCATCCATTCTTTTACAAGACGAAATCCCACGGCAATATTACGATGAGACGGTGATAGCCAAGCACGGTTTGTAGCACGCAAACTTTTTGGTTGATTATTCCACGAACCGCCACGAATCACAGGTATGAGTAAAGAATTTGTGGTGCAAAGTGGTTTTTTTCCACTATAGCGTTCTCCATATCTCGTCGCTGAACAAGTCCATTCCCAAACATTGCCTATCATGTCATATAAGGCAAATGGGTTGGGTGCGAAAGAACCAACGGGAGCTGTTTGCTTATTATCCCAACGACTTTCACAACCATTACATACTGCCCGATTAGAGCCGATTGTGTTTCCCCACCAATATTTTGTTTTCAAACCTGCTTTAGCAGCATATTCCCATTCTGCTTCTGTTGGTAAACGATAAGTTTGCTCTGTTTGCTCTGTTAACCAATTTGCATAAGCCTTTGCTTCTTTCCAAGAGATCATAATAACAGGTCGTTCATTCCGTCCCCAACCATTATCATTAGGTTTTCGTCTAGAACTGTCTTCGACAAATTTATCATATTCTAAAAAAGTGATCTCATAACGTCCTATTGCAAAGAGGGGCATTGATATTTCATGCACAGCTTGTTCATCTCTCTCCCCCTTCAGATCACCTATTTGAAATTTTCCAGCTGGTATCCATACCATTTCAGGTCCGAAACTACCATTTTTTAAACGATCCTTAAATATTTTCCCAGCTGTGGGCGTGTCTAATTTCGTTATTTTTTTAGGTGATTTTGGTGTAACCAGAATAGGTTTTGTCTCTTTTACTGGAACAGGAATGACTTGTAAAGGTTTTGGAGTAATCTTTACTGTTGTCTCTTTTACTGGTTTAACTGGAACAGGAATGACTTGTAAAGGTTTTAGTGTGATCTTTACTGGAATAGGTTTTGTCTCTTTAACTGGAACAGGAATGACTTGTAAAGGTTTTAGTGTGATCTTTACTGGAATAGGTTTTGTCTCTTTAACTGGAATAGGAATGACTTGTAAAGGTTTTAGTGTGATCT